>JABIUG010000374.1 GCA_018700655.1 Rhodospirillaceae bacterium
CTGCCGGCCACGGCCGCCAGGAGATCGCCGACGCGGTCTATGCCCAGATGCTGCAGAACGACTACACCGCACCATTCCAGCTTGGCCAGCCGACCTCGTTTGCGCTTGCCGCAAAGCTCGCCAACATTCTGCCCGAACCGTTCAACCACGTCTTTTTCACCAATTCCGGCTCCGAATCGATCGACACCGCGTTGAAGATCGCGATGGCCTATCACCGCGCCCGTGGCGATGGTCAGCGCATCCGCTTTGTCTCGCGCGAGCGGGCCTACCACGGCGTCAACATGGGCGGCGTCTCGCTCGCGGGTATGGTCAAGAACCGCGAAACCTTCCCGGTTGTCATGCCCAACGTCGTGATGATCCGCCACACATGGGATGCCGAAAACTGCTTCCACCGTGGCCAGGCCGAACATGGCGCCGAACTTGCCAACGATCTGCAGCGTCATTGCGAAACCTATGGCGGTTCGACCATCGCGGCCGTGTTCGTTGAACCGGTCGCCGGCTCGACCGGTACGCTGGTTCCGCCCAAGGGTTACCTTGAGCGTCTGCGCCAGATCTGTGACCAGCATGGCATCTTGCTGGTCTTTGATGAGGTCATCACCGGCTTTGGGCGCCTGGGCCAGCCGTTCGCCTCGCAGGCCTTTGATGTCATGCCCGACATCATCACCATGGCCAAGGCGCTGACCAATGGCGCGATCCCGATGGGTGCGGTCTCGGTGCGTGACGAGATTTACGAGACCGTGACCCAGGCTGCGCCCGAGGAAGCGATCGAGTTTTTCCACGGCTACACCTATTCGGCCCATCCGGCTGCCTGTGCGGCGGGTCTGGCGACCCTGCAGATCTATGAAGACGAGCAGCTCTTTGAACGTTCGGCAGAGATGTCGGAATACTTCCTGGATGCGATCTGGTCGCTGAAAGACATTCCGGTCGTGCGCGATCTGCGCGGCATCGGCATGCTGGCGGGCGTCGAGGTCTTCCCGATCGAAGGCAAGCCCGGCATCCGCGGCAACGGCCTGCAGAAGTCGATGTTCTGGAACGGCTGCCATGTGAAGTGGACGGGCGACAGCGCGATCATCGCGCCGTCGTTTGTTGCCGAGCGTCAACACATCGACGAAATCGTCGATTGCCTGCGCCGCTCCCTCCAGGAGATCTGAGCTGCGGTGGCCGATATCCTGCTGGCGCTGAACTGCGGGTCGTCATCGGTCAAGTTCGCGGCTTTTGATGATGACCTTGCGGCGCTGTTTCGCGGGCAGGTCGAGAACATCGGCGAAGGACTGTCGCCTCGGTTGATCGTCGGTGGCGAGCCTCCCGGCGTGTTGCCGGCAGGCCTGGCGAACCATGCCGATATCATCGCGCATGTGCTCGAAGCTGTGATCGTGCCCCGAGCAGGGGGCGTCGCCGCAGTCGGCCATCGGGTCGTCCATGGCGGCACCGGGTTTGGTGAACCGGTTCTGATCGATCCTGCGATCCGTGCCGAGATCGAAGCGCTGGCGCCCCTGGCGCCGTCGCATCAACCGCACAATCTCGCGGGCATCGATGCCATCGGTCGTGCTCTGCCCGGCGTGCCGCAGGTTGCCTGTTTCGACACTGCGTTCCATCGCACCATTCCTGAACATCGCCAGGTCATGCCGTTGCCGCAACGCTTTGCCGACGAGGGGCTGCGACGTTTCGGGTTTCATGGTCTTTCCTATCAACGCATTGTCGCCAGCCTTCCGGCTGTGGTGGGTGAACGTGCGACCGGGCGTACCGTGGTCTGTCATCTCGGCAATGGCTGCAGCCTGACCGGTGTGGTTGGCGGCAAGTCGGTCTACACCTCGATGGGATTCACGCCGCTCGATGGCCTGATGATGGGAACGCGTCCCGGCAGGCTTGATCCCGGTGCGGTGCTTTGGCTGGTCGAACGTCATGGTGGTGACCTTGCCGCCGTCGATCGTCTGCTCAACCGCGAATCCGGTCTGCTCGGTGTCTCGGGGCTGTCATCGGACATGCGCAGTCTGCTTGGCGACGACAGCGATGGCGCCAGGCGGGCAGTCACGATGTTCGTTGATCGCCTGGTGCAGGAAGTCGGCAGTGCCGCTGCCGCGATGGGGGGACTGGATCTGCTGGTCTTTACTGGCGGGATCGGTGAGCACGCCGTATCGATCCGCGCCCTGACCGTCAGTGCGCTGCGCTGGCTGGGCTTTCAACTCGATGAAGCCGCCAATGCCCGCCATGCAACGACCATTACGAAGGCCGGCATGGTGCCCTCGGCCCATGTCATTGCGACCGATGAGGAAGCGGTGATCGCCACAGCCATGCTGGAGCATTCGCGCACGAATCAATTGCGTTGAGCGCCTGCAACACAACTTTGGATCGGTAACCTAACACTTTGGATTGTAACCGAGGGATGTCATGCCACGTATATTTGCAGTTTTGCTGTTGTCTGTTTTCGCTCTTTCGACCGGAGCCTGCGCTACGATTGTAGATGGTACCAGCCAGGAGATCACGGTCTCCACGGTGCCGACCGGTGCTGCCTGTGACCTCAAGCGCGAGGGTGCAACTCTTGCCGCCATCCCGGTCATACCAGGCACAATTACGGTCTCCAAGTCGCAGAATTCCATCACGGTGACCTGCACCAAGGAAGAGCATCTCGACGCGAGCGAGATTCTCAGTGCCACGTTCGGGGGCACCACGATTGGCAATATTCTGTTGGGTGGTGTGATTGGTGTCGTGATTGATGCGTCGTCGGGCGCCAACAACAAGTACCCCAGCAGTGTCTCGCTGGCGCTGCCTCCGGAACGTTATGACAGTGTCGAAGAACGTGATTCCTTCTTCGATGCGATGAGCGCCGACACCACAAGGCAAGGGGACCAGGCAATTGCGTCGGCCAATGCCAGTGCGCTGTGTCGCAAGGACCCCGACGGCAGCCAGTGCCTCGACCTCATCACCGAAGTGGAAGATGGCGTGACACGCCGACTGGCCGAAATCGAGACCTAGCGTGCCAGCGCGGTGATCGAGTAGCGTTGCGCGACGTCTTGTAGGGTCAGGGCCC
>JABIUG010000375.1 GCA_018700655.1 Rhodospirillaceae bacterium
ATGCCGGAAATGGATTGGATATTGGTCTCACCCCCGTCGACGACACCCTGCTGCTGTCATACGCGCTGGAGGGCGGCATGCACGGGCACGGGCTGGACGATCTGTGCCGCCTGCACTTTGGGCATGAGAACATCAAATTCAAGGAAGTCGCGGGCACGGGCAAATCCCAAGTGACCTTTGACCGGGTGGCGATCGATGTGGCGTCGCCCTATGCAGCGGAAGACGCGGACATGACCCTGCGCCTCCACCGGCTGCTAAAACCGCGCCTGGTGCCGGAACATATGACCACGGTCTATGAAACGCTAGAGCGCCCGTTGGTGCCGGTGCTGACCCAAATGGAGCAAGCCGGGATCAAAGTGGATCGCGGGGTATTGGCGGGATTGTCGGAAGACTTCGCCGGGCGCATGGAAACCCTGGCTGCCGAAATTCATGACCTCGCCGGGCACCCATTCAACATCGGCTCCCCCAAACAATTGGGCGAAGTGCTGTTTGATGAGATGGGCATGGAAGGCGGCAAGAAGGGTAAGTCGGGCTCTTATGGCACCGGCGCCGATGTCCTCGATGGCCTGGCAGCCCAGGGCCATGAACTGCCCCAGAAGGTTCTGGACTGGCGCCAGCTCTCCAAGCTCAAAAGCACCTATACCGATACCCTGGTCGAACAGATCAATCAGGAAACCGGGCGGGTCCATACCTCGTTTGCCATGGCAGCGGCATCGACCGGGCGGCTGGCATCGTCGGACCCCAACCTGCAGAACATCCCGATTCGCACCGCAGAGGGCCGGCGCATCCGTGACGCCTTTGTCGCCGAACCCGGCAACGTCCTGCTTTCAGCAGATTATTCGCAGATCGAGCTGCGCCTGCTCGCCCATATCGCCGATATCGATACCCTGAAACAGGCCTTCCACGAAGGCCTCGATATTCATGCCATGACAGCCAGCCGGGTCTTTTCCGTGCCACTCGAAAACATGGACGCAGAGACCCGGCGCAAAGCCAAGGCAATCAACTTCGGCATCATCTACGGCATCAGCGCCTTCGGCCTTGCCCGCCAGCTCAGCATCGGGCGCGACGAGTCGAAGAATTACATCGAGGCCTATTTCGAGCGTTATCCCGGTATCCGCGACTATATGGAGCGGACCAAAAAAACCGCCAAGGAGCTGGGTTATGTCACGACCCTGTTCGGCCGGAAGTGCCACGTACCGGGGATCAACGACCGCAACCCCTCGACACGCGGTTTCTATGAACGCGCCGCGATCAACGCCCCGCTTCAGGGTTCGGCGGCAGACATCATCAAACGCGCCATGATCCGGGTCCCCGGCGCACTTGAGGATGCCGGCCTTACCAGCGCGCGCATGCTGTTGCAGGTCCATGACGAACTGTTGTTCGAGGTGCCCGAGGCGCAAGCCGAAGCGACCGCCGCATGCGTCAAACAGGTCATGGAAGGTGCCGCTCACCTCTCGGTCCCGCTCACCGTCGAGACCGGTTCCGGGCTCAACTGGAACGAGGCGCATTAGAGCCGATCTGGCGTCCCTGTCCGATTTCGCTGGATTCCTCCTGAAAACCGTCCCACATTTCTGCATCGGATGGACGGTTTGGTCTGTCGTCTTACGCAGCTGCGAGCGCCATGCGCCCATGGCCGGTTATAAGATCGGCGGTCCCTTCCCAAAATCCGATTTCTATCAACGACCCGTGCCGGGTAATCCGTCACGGTACCAAGGAGACGCGTGTTCCCATGCAAACGGGTACTATCAAGTGGTTCAACGCCACAAAAGGCTACGGCTTTATCGCTCCGGATGACGGCGACAAAGACGTGTTCGTTCATATCAGCGCCGTTGAGAGTGCAGGGCTGGGCGCTCTTCAAGAAGGTCAGAAGGTCACCTTCGATATTGTCCCTGGCCGCGACGGAAGAAGTGCAGCAGACAACATCGCACTCGCCTGATCATCACAGAATTCGCCCCCTGCATGGGGACGAAATAGAGAGCCGGTCCCGTCAGGGGCCGGCTTTTTTCTTGGCGAAAACCCCAGAGCAGGATCGGTTCAGTTCGACTCGACCTGAACCGATCGGGCCCTATGGAAGGGGCGCGAACTGCGCCTGACGCCACTTGAGTGCCGCGCGAAGACCGTCTTTTTTCGTGATCTCCTCAAAGGTCGTCCCGCTCTCAGTGGTCGCAGCATACATCGGCGCCAGGACGTCGACACCGGCACGCAATGCGGTGCGGATTCCTGCTGCTTCCATGCCACGGCGCAGCGCCAGCTTGGTCCCGGTGAGTGCTTCGGGGTCGATCAGTGCGAGGCGTTCGGCATACTTGCGCGTTGCATCCTCAAGCTCGTCATCGGGCACGACCCGGTTGACCATGCCGCAGGCAAGCGCAGTTTGCGCATCGATCAGATCGCCCATGTAGAGCATCTCGCGGGCGCGTTTGTGACCAATGATGAAAGGCATGATCATGGCGGGGCCGGCATCGGAGAACCGGATTTCGGGTTCACCGAACTTGGACGATACGCTGCAGATCGTCAGATCACAGAACATCGCGAGTTCGCAGCCGCCACCGACCGCATAGCCGTCCACCGAGGCGATGACGGGTTTGGAGATATCCATGGGACGCATCTCGAACTCGAGACATTTGTGGAGATAATCGCGCCAGACATAGGGGTCGGTCTTCCAGCTCTGATCGCCGCCATCATCTCCGGCGATATCGTAGCCGGCACAGAATGCACGGCCTGCCCCACGAACAACCACAACACGGCTTTCGGGATCAGCATCCGCCTCGTCAATCAGTTCCATGAACCGAAGACGCAAATCTTCACTGACGGCATTCAGGCTGTCGGGCCGGTTCAGCGTGAGATAACTGACGGGACCAACACGTTCCAGAAGTACGACATCCTTGCTCATCACCGGGACTCCATGTTCCAGGCTAGAGCCCGGTCGGTCCAGGACGGTACGACCTTGACCGTGAATCGGCCTCTAACCCCTAGAAATAGAGCAAGATACACACGCCGGACCGGCCTGACATGATCTTGCTCTAGTGAAACACTACCCCAGTTCGGCAATACGCCAAGCGCGGATCAGGCCGCGACGCTCGGCCCCGCAGCACGCACCGGCTGGTCGACATAGTCGTTGAAGACCTCGAAGTTCTTGTGGAATCGGCCACAGAGATCGCGCGCCTGATCGTCATAGGCACCCTTGTCCGACCAGGTCGAACGCGGGTTCAACACATCACCGGGAACATTCGGGCAGGCTTCAGGGACCAGAACACCGAAATTGTCGTCCCTGCGGAAGCTCGCCTTGGCGAGGCTGCCATCTAGGGCGGCGTTGAGCAGGGCACGGGTGTGGCGGATCGACATGCGCTCACCGACACCATAGGCGCCGCCGGACCAGCCGGTGTTGACCAGCCAGCAATCGGAACCGTTCTTGCCGATCTTGTCGGCCAGCATCTGGGCATAGACGCTGGGATGGCGCGGCATGAAGGGCGCGCCAAAGCAGGTCGAGAAGGTCGCCTGGGGTTCGTTGCCCAGGCCCTTTTCCGTGCCGGCCACCTTGGCCGTGTAGCCTGAAAGAAAGTGGTACATCGCCTGTTCGGCCGTCAGCTTGGAGATCGGAGGCAGGACGCCGAAGGCATCGGCGGTCAGCATCACGACGTTGTCTGGATGCCCCGCATGGCCGGTCGGTGATGCGTTGGGAATGAAATCGAGTGGATAGGCCGCACGCGTATTCTCGGTGTAGCGGTTGTCATCGAGATCCAGCAGCCTGCTGTGGGGATCCATCACGACATTCTCCAGCACCGTGCCGAAACGTCGCGTCGTCGCAAAGATTTCCGGTTCGGCCTCTGCCGAGAGACGGATCACCTTGGCGTAACAGCCACCTTCGAAATTGAAGAGCCCGTTCTGGCCCCAGCCATGTTCGTCATCGCCGATCAGCATACGGTTGGGATCAGCCGAGAGGGTCGTCTTGCCCGTGCCGGAAAGACCAAAGAACACGGCCGAGTCGCCCGCTTCGCCGACATTGACCGAACAATGCATCGGCAACACGTCGCGCGGCGGCAGAAGGAAATTGAGAATCGAGAAGACCGACTTCTTGATCTCGCCGGCATAGGACGTGCCGGCAATCAGAACCAGACGCTCGGTGAAGTCCATCGCGATCACGGTCTGTGAACGGCTGCCGTCAATCTCCGGATCGGCCAGGAACCCCGGCGCCTGAATGATTGTGAAGTCAGGCGCAAAATCCTGCCGGACATCATTCGGCGGAACGATCAGAAGGTGGCTGGCAAACATGCTGTGCCAGGCCTGTTCGGTGACGACACGCACGCCGGCGCGAAAGTCGGGGTCGGCGCCGCCAAAGAGGTCCTGAACATAGGCGTCGCGACCCTGGTAATAGGCCAGGATGCGGCTCTTCAGGGTCTGGAAATGTGCCGGATCCATGGCGACATTGACCTTGCCCCAGTTGACCGTGTCCTCGGTCACTGCATCGCGGACAATGAACTTGTCATTGGCCGAACGACCCGTATGCTGTCCGGTCAGGACAACAAGGGGGCCATCGGCCGCGATGTCACCTTCGCCATTGATGACGGCATGTTCGTAGAGACCCGCTGTGCCGAGATTCCAGAACTCGTCAGCAAGATGGGTCAAACCGTGAGCTTCCAGCCCAACGTTACTATGGACTGGTCCATGGATTGCCATGTCTGTATCGACCTCCCGGTCGTCTGATGCATGTGGCGGGACGCCGCCTCCGAATACGTGCGGCCCGTTCTTGGTGGATTCAAAGCCGATGGATCGCGCCAAGGCAAGGCTGGAATCGACACCCTGTGTGCGAATCAGTCTGAATTGCTACGAATCTGTCTGACAAGTTGAGTGATCGCACCCCGTAATTGATCCACAGCTTCCAATCTGGCTGCAAACCCGGCGCGCATCGGGCGGCCGTCGGCAATGAGATTGAGACCGTCAGCATCGAGCGAGACAAGACGAACCTCGTCTTCTCCAGCAAGCAATTTAAGCGAATCGGCATGGTCTTCATGCATATGGGCAATTGCGCCTGTCTCGACTTGGGCAAGTTCCGAGGCAAGTCCTTCCTCGACCAGCAGATCAGCGGCATCGAAACCGTCGATTCGTCCGAAACCCGCAACCTGATGTCCGCCACCGGGAGCCATGCGATAAAACCGGAAATCAGACATCGACAGCAGCATTTCGGCTGTCGGGTGGCTCGCGAGATAACGTTGCCGGATCTCCGGGTCATCAAATCGTTCGACCACGCCGGTCAGGGTCAGGCGCGGCCCCATCAGACGATCATCCATTCCCGCGGTACCATCGAGCAACAGGGAAACACGGGTGTCACCGGCCAGGTTCTGGCTGTGCCTGGCGAGATCGGAAAGCAACAGAATTGGCTGGCCACGGCTATCGGTCGCCATCGCGACCAGACTCGCGAACGGCGCGCCTTCCGGCGTCAGGGTTGCGAGCGTAGCGTGACGGGCATCACGCAGAATCTGGCGTGCGCCCGCAATTGGTCCCGGTTCGGTCATAGTCTTGCCTTGGTCTGGCGACAAACTTGTTCAAGGGCGCAAGGGGCGCCGTTTCCAACATTGCCCTTGGGGGTGCTAGACTGATGCTTGCCACTCATTCAACAATTTCCCGCGCGAGCTATGTTCCTGTGAGCCAGACCATTGCACTTGTTGACGACGACCGGAACATCCTGACGTCGGTATCCATGGCACTCGAGGCCGAGGGCTACAACGTCACGTGTTATTCCGACAGCGTCGAAGCCCTCAAGGCCATCGCCGAAACGCCGCCCGATCTTGCGGTGCTCGACATCAAGATGCCCAAGATGGACGGCATGGAGCTTCTGACGCGACTGCGTCGCGAGCAGGACCTTCCAGTCATCTTCCTGACGTCGCTGACCGACGAGACCGACGAAGCGCTCGGCCTTCGCATGGGGGCCGACGACTACATCACCAAACCCTTCTCGCTGCGCCTGCTGACCGAGCGTATCCGAGCGGTTCTGCGACGCATGGAGCTGGCATCGGGCATGCGCGACGAAGACGAGGACGATGAGCCGCTGATGGCGCGTGGCCTTCTGGCGCTCGATCCGGCACGCCATCGCTGCACCTGGAAGGGTCTGGACGTCACGCTGACCGTGACCGAATTCCTGATCCTCAAGGCACTTGCCGTACGGCCCGGCCATGTGAAGAGCCGCGACCAGCTGCTCGACACCGCCTATGACGACAACATCTATGTCGATGACCGCACGATCGACAGCCACATCAAGAGAATCCGCAAGAAATTCCGGTCGGTCGACGACGGTTTCGCGCAGATCGAAACCCTCTATGGAGTCGGTTATCGATACAAGGAGGCGTGAGCCCCATCTGACCGGCTTTCAGGGAGCCGCAAGGAACGACGGGCGCAGCGGATCCGGCACCGATTCAATCGGTGATGAAGACGATTCCGCCGACCGTCGCCCAACCCCATCCCTGACGCGCAAGCTTCTGGCAATCAATCTGGTACCGCTGGCGCTTTTCCTGGCGGGCGTACTTTATCTCGACAACTATCGTGAAGGCCTGATCACCGCCAAGATCGACTCGCTTTCGGCCCATGGCGAAGTGATTGCCGGCGCACTCGGCGAGACGGTCGTTGCGGTCGGGCTTGATGACGCCACCCAACGGCCCATCACCCATATCATGGGAACCCAGGCCCGCTCGTTGATCCGCCGTCTGGTGATCGGCGGCGGTGCGCGCGCGCGCCTCTTCCAGACGACAACCGGCGAACTGATTGCCGACAGCCGGGACCTGGTCGGCGTTGGCGGCCAGCTGCAGTCCGAGGTCCTGCCCGCACCGGGCGACGAGCCGGGTTTTGAGCGCTGGTGGCGCACGGTCGATCGTGTCGTGCTCGGAATCACACCGATCTTCAGCGAGTACGAACCCTATATCGAGCGTGCGGGCCAGACCGCCAGCGACTATCCTGAACTGGGCCAGGCCCTGGTCGGCGAGGTCGACTATGCCCTGCGCGACGCCGGGCGTGATGGACTGATGCTGACGGTGGCCGTTCCGGTCAGTCACTATCGTCAGGTCCAGGGCGCGTTGTTGTTGTCCTCGAGCCTGGCCGATGTCGAACTGGAGTTGCGCGCCGTGCGTAGCGATATCCTGGCGCTGGCCCTGATCGCCTTTGTCACGACAGTTCTCCTGACCTTCTATCTCGCAGGGACGATCGCACGACCGGTCAAGCGGCTGGCGGAAGCCGCCGATGACGTGAGGTTCGGGTTTGGCAAGGCAGCTTCGATCCCGGACTTCGGTGCCCGTGGCGACGAGATCGGCGAGTTGTCACGGGCGCTGATCGACATGACCCACGCTCTCGAGCAGCGCATGATGGCGACCGAGCAGTTCGCTGCCGATGTTGCACACGAAATCAAAAACCCCCTGTCGTCGCTCAAGAGCGCGATCGAGATCTTGCCGCGCATCGAGGAAGACGGCCGTCGTGAAACCCTGATGCGGATCGCCACGGACGACCTTCAGCGCATCGACCGCCTGATCACCGACATCTCCGTCGCATCGCGTCTCGACGCGGAACTGAGCCGCGCCACGACCGAGCCGATCGACATCGGCGGCCTGCTCGATGCATTGTCCACGATCCTGCAAACGACCTGGGGCGAGGACGGCCCCCAAATGAAGCTGGGTCCCGATCTCGACCAGGGCGAACCGGCCGGCCGGTTTTTCATCCAGGGTGTCGAAGACCGCATTGTCCAGGTCATCCACAACCTGATGAGCAATGCACGGTCGTTCAGCCCGGCCGATGGCATCATCCTGGTCGGCTGCACGAGGCAGGGACGCTGGATTGAGTTGACGATCTCCGATCAGGGCCCAGGTATCCCGGCGGGCAAGGAAGATGCCATCTTCGGGCGCTTCTACAGCGACCGGCCCGAAGGCGAGAAGTTCGGCACCCATTCCGGCCTTGGCCTCAGCATCTCGCGCCAAATCGTCGAGGCCCATGGTGGCACAATCCGGGCCGGGAACCTGGGCGATAATCCCGAACATCCTGAAGGTGCAAGGTTTGTCGTGCGACTCCCTGCAGGAGGCGCCCCGGCGTGAAAAACACCAGGTTCATACTCTTCCTTGTTTTCTACATCGTCGTGGCCCTTGTTGCCGGCTTTGTCATCACCCTGCTGTTCTTGCCAACCGATGAGCGCACACCATGGTTGACCGAGTTGCCCCCGGCCAACGAAACACAACAGCAAACCGAGCCGCTGCCGCAGGCCGAAACGCTGCCGCAAGTGTCGACACCGCCGCTGGCCGAAACGTCACGGCTGGAGGGAGCCCCGCTTCTGGACGTTCCGGTTGCGTGTGTGATGGGCGCAGAGTGTTTCGTGCAGAACTACTTCGATCAGGACCCCGGCCCCGGCGTGCTCGACTATGGCTGTGGCGCCAGAACCTATGACGGCCATCGCGGCACCGATATCCGCACCCGTACACTTGCCGAAATGTGGGCCGGTGTCGGCGTCGTGGCGGCAGCGCCCGGCACGGTCGTCGGCACGCGCAACAACATGGAAGATGTCCTGGTCGGCGACATCGGCCGCGACGCCCTGGACGGCCTTGATGCCGGCAACGGCGTGCGGATCGATCACGGTGACGGCTAGTTCACCCAGTATTCAAACATGATGAAGGGCAGCGTCGCCGTGAAGGTCGGTGATGTCGTTGAAACCGGTCAATATCTGGGCCTGATCGGCCTTTCAGGGAACACGGCGTTCCCGCATCTCCATTTTGCCGTAAGTCGGGACGGCATTCGCCTTGATCCCTATACAGGCTTGGCCGAGGGTTTCGTTTGCGGTGCCGCCCGAACGATTCTGTGGTCAGACGACGCGGCTCTGGAGATGTTCTATGTCCCGGGCGCTGCTCTGCAGGCAGGCTTTGCCGATGTAGCGGCCTTGATACGAACCGCCAGAGAAGGCGGCTATGACGACGTCGTGTTGGAGACGGAGAGTCCCAATCTGGTGTTCTGGGCCGAGTTCTTCGGACTCGAACAGGGTGACCGGCTCAAGCTTTCCATCCATGGCCCCGATGGCTCCGAACTCGTCAGCCATGTTGAAGCAGTCGAAAGAGACCGGGCACTGCAATTCCAGTTTGCCGGCAGGAAACGGCCGGACAACGGCTGGCCGTCAGGTGTCTATCGTGGTGAGGCACAACTTGTGCGTATCGTCGATGATGTTGAATACGTGGTCGATACGATCAGCGAGACCATCGAAATCTATTGAGCCGACGGGCCCTGCGTTCAGCGCCAGCGTCGCAGGCCGCGCCAGCCGGTGACGGCGCGGCTGGAGCGGACGGTCTCGCGATGCAGGATGTAGAGGCC
>JABIUG010000376.1 GCA_018700655.1 Rhodospirillaceae bacterium
GGCCATCGATGCCAGCACCTGTGCCCGTGACATCTCGTTCTGAACTGGACGCTCCGGACCTTTCAACAGCCGCACGGAGTTGTCGCTGTTGAGCCCCACGACCAGCCGGTCGCAATGGCTGCGTGCCTGTCGCAGCAGCGAAACATGACCCGGGTGCAGCAGATCGAAACAGCCATTGGTGAAACCGACCCTCTTGCCCTGGTTCTGCCAGCGCCGCACCAGGTCGTGCGCTGCTGCGCCGGAGACGACCTTGGTTTCGTTGCTGGTGAATTCCTGGCTGTGGAGCGCCCGGTGGAGGTCTTCGAGATCGACCACGGCCGTGCCGGTTTTGCCCACGACAATGCCGCCGGCAAGATTCGCGAGCTGTGCGGCGATCGTGGGGTCGAGGCCTCGCCCCAGAGCGGCGGCAAAGGTCGCGACCACTGTGTCGCCGGCGCCCGAGACGTCATAAACCTCGCGTGCCTCTGCGGGCAGATGGACCGCGTTGCCGTCGCTGTGGACCAGCGACATGCCGTCGGCACTGCGTGTGACCAGAAGAAAATCCGCCTCGGCATCGCCCATCACGCGGGTCGCGGCTGACACGACTTCCTCGTCAGTCTCGGCCATCATCCGCGCTGCCAGCGAAAGCTCGCGCCGGTTTGGCGTCAGCACCGTTGCCCCGCGATAACGCGCGAAATCATGGCTCTTGGGGTCGACAATCACCGGGACCTCGGCGTCGCGCGCCGCCCCGATCAGGGCTTCGACCACCTCTGAGGTCAGAACACCTTTGGCATAATCGGAAAGGACCAGGGCGCTTACACCCTCCAGTTCGGTCGCCACGATATCGATGATGCGCGCCTGTGTGGCCTCATCGACCGATCGCTCGGTCTCGCGGTCCGCGCGCAGCAATTGCTGGCCACCGGCGACATATCGCACCTTGGTCGTGGAACGTCGGCCACGTTCGACCAGAAGATAGGGTTCGACCCTTTCTTCCTCGGCGACCATCTCGATCAGGTCGCGTCCGATCTGGTCATCGCCGACCACCGCGACGAAACAGACCTCCGCACCCAGTGCGAGCAAGTTGCGAACGACATTGCCGGCGCCGCCCAGCATCGACTCTTCGGCGCCGACACGGATTACCGGCACCGGCGCTTCGGGCGAAATCCTCTCAACCTCGCCATAGACAAAGCGGTCGAGCATCAAGTCGCCGATTACCATCACATTCGCGCCGCTCAGTGCGTCGATTGCGGAAGAGAGGTCAGTTGGATCAGTCATCATTCCACCGGGTCATCATGCACTAACTGAAGCTCTTGAAGCACGACGTCAAGGCATGGTGAAGGGCCTGAGGCAGGCGAATCGTGATCTGGACGGTTTTCGTGAGTTCTGTCGTCATTGGCAGGGGCAGGCATCCTGCCGTGGCAACTTCGGATGGCCAGCCCGGGTGGCTGTTAGATGTCGACCTTGTCGAAGCCGAACTCGGTGATGGTATCCAGCCCCAGGAAGCTACCGTCATCGACGCCAACTTCTTGCGCGATGATCTCGTTCAACTTCGTGTTCATCGTCATGACGAGGCTGCTGTTGGTCTCGATATCTGCTGCCAGGTTCACGGTTTCATCAGGATCATTGGCATGGTCGAACAACTCCAGGTCATTGACCGCGGTGAGCTGCTCGAGTGTTTCGGGCGTGTTGTGCTGGAGCGGCGCGAAATAGCGGCTGAACTTGTAGCGGCCATCGAACATGGTGCGGATCGCACCGCGTTTGTTCGCCAGGTCAGGCTTCAGGCCGATCCGGTTGGTTTCCCTGGCTCCTTCGACGGGCCCAGCTTGGCGACCAGGCGCATCGCCCCAAGCGTAAAGTCAGGATCGATGTAGGAGAACATGTTGTAGTTGAAGAGCGTTGCTTCGCGCACGGCGTTCACGCCAGCCGTTCCCGGACTGCTCAGCAGGCCCGAGAGGTCCTGACCCTTGAGTGGCTCGAGCATCTCGGATTTAGTCACTTCGTCACCGCCGGCCATGGAGACCAGCGTGGGGACAAGGTCCAGGTGGCTGGTGAGTGCAGCGCAGGACTAGCCGCCGCCGACATCGGGATGAACGACGTGCATCGGGACATGGTTCTGTTCGCGATAGGCATCGGTGCCTTTGCCGTGCATGCGATGCGCGCCGGCCAGTTCGCCGTGATCCGAAGTGCGGACAATGATGATGTTGTCCATCATGCCGGTCGCTTCGAGCTCGTCGATGATCGAGAGAATGTGGCGGTCGCAGTCCTGGATACAGTTCAGGTAATAGTTCTGCAGCCGTTCCCAACGGTCGTCCTCGTTCGGGAACTGCCCGACAAGGCCTGCACGTGCGGTCTGAAAATCGTGATGCGTCGGCGGGCGGTTGTCGCCGTCCCAGGATTGTTTACGCGATTCCGGCAACGGCAAATCCCATTCCTGTTCATAGAGGCCATAGCGGGGAGCATGGGCAATTCTTCCCTCGGGCAACCCGACACTCTGCACGGGTTCGCCGGGGCGGTCTGTGTTGAACATCATCACGTCGTGGGGATTGACCAGATTGACGGCCAGGAACCAAGGTTGTCCGGCCTCGTTGAGAGTTTTTCCCCGGCTCCGCATCCAACTTTTGCTGAAGGCAGCAATCCATTCGTCGTTGAGATAACCGCCCAGCGTATGGTCGATGATGTCCCCGATTCCGGTGTAGTCGGAGAAACCATAGGACCCCAGAAGCTCGCGTCCGATCAACTCGGGCGGTGCCATCGGGTCGACATCCTCCAGCGCGGCGTTCAGGTGGAACTTGCCCTGATAGGCCGTGTAATAGCCGAGGTCGCGCAACATGTGGCCGATGACCAGAGAAGGTTCATCTGAGCGAGTGTCAGGCCGCTGGCGGCCAGAAAGTCCCGCCGCGTCGGGGCCCAGGGGCGGTTGCGCTCGTTCTTCGACATGATCGTTTTCCCGGTACTGTCGCGCACATCTCGTGCTGTCGGGATGATAGTAAGCAGTGCGTGAGGCGCCGATATGCGTTTCTTGCCAAACGTGTGGGTGCTGGGAATGATTCTGGCTTGGAAGGGAGGCTAACCGATGCATGGGGTCGTCCCCTCAATGGTCATACCGATCTCGGGCATCGAAACGATGCAGGAAGGGGTCAAGGGCGCCGACGTCGAACCCACGCAGATCACGTCGGGTGCATTGACGGGATCGCTGACCTTTGCAGACCTGAGCGGTGGCATGCTCAGCGTCGGCAGGTTGCATGGTGATGTCCGGATCAGAGGCCCGCTGTCCGATGAACACCTGACCCTTGGAATGCTGATTAAGGCGACAGGCAGGACGATGCTCTGGTCCGCAGAGGCTCAGGCGGGTACGGCGTCGGCGATCCCGGCCAAGCAGTCGCATGAATCGGTTTTCATGGGAGACTGCGTCTATGCAGCGCTGGCCATTCCCTATGACAGGATCCTTGCGCTGGTCGACTCTCGAGAACTGCGCATTGCGCATGACTTCTGGGACACCATGGGCATTTACGGCGCCCCGCAATCAGACATTAATGCGCTGACGACACTCACGACTGCGGTGTCGGATCTGGCGACCCGGCGTTCCCCCGTTCTGGCAACCCTGAGCGCAAGGGAAGCCATGCTTGATGATTTGCTGGATGGCTTTCTTGAATACCTCACTCACACGACCCACCAGCCCCATCAACTCCAGGTTTGCGGCAACCATGTTCACACCATGATTCACGATGCGGAGGATTATCTGCGTACCCATCTTGATCGCCCTGTGCGTATGGCCGAGCTCTGCATTGCACTTGGCACATCGGAACGCAGCCTGCACAGGTTGTTCAAGAGCATTGTGGGTCTTCCACCGGCCGTCTATCTGCGCATGTGGCGTCTCTCGCAGGTGCGCCGTGCCTTGCTGGGGTTGTCACCCCGTTTGCACTCCGTCACGGACGTCGCCCTTCATTTCGGCTTTTGGGAGCTTGGCCGCTTTGCGCAGCAGTATCGGGCGCTGTTCGGAGAACGCCCGTCGCAGACCTTGCAGCGTGCCGGAGAAGCAGAAATACCGGGGTTGCGGACCCCGGTTTTCGCCTAGCCCCGATTGTTGTCGAACTTTGCGCGCTGCGCCTGGCCTCTGGTGCTTCGGGCGTCGTCCGTTCAACACCGAAAGCGGTCAACCTCCAGATCACAGATAACCAGACGCGTACTCCAAGCAGGGCTGCATTGGCGGAAGAAAGGTCTGTGATCCCGGTCGTTGCTGGCCTTGGGCTGATCAGGTTTAGATAGGCGTGCTCAACGGCAAACCGTCACGCATGTTACCCTCTGTTACACAATCGGCATCGTCGTGTTGCACTGGATGTCCATATGCTTTGAACAACAGCCCGGATATCCAGAAGCCATCCGGGAATGCAGAACGCAGAACCACGCGAGTGGGCACAACTCCTGAAGGGGTCCAGGAGGTGCGCAGCATCAAACGACCCGGATACTGGAACAGACAATGCAGACCAATTTTGCAGACATGGTGGGAACCACCGAATCCTTGATCGCAGGCCATATTCTGGCCGCCGCCGCGCACGCGGAGGTGGTTTCTGAACTCGACAGCCTGACGCCTGCCCTGAACGAAGCTGCTGGCCCCAAGACAGACGCAAGTGCGTTTGCAGGAACCGGTTACATCGATATCTGTGGCTGGATCCAGAATGAATCTGATCAGGTCAGCGCTGCATCTGGCGGGCCGATATCGACCTTTTTCGGATCTTGCATCACACAAGAGCCGATGGCTGCCTCGGGCGGTCCAACATCGGGCTTTCCCTGTATGTGAATAGACGGGTTTCCGAGCGCATGGCGGTTCTGAAAGGGACCGCCATGTGTCGCTTTAAACGCTGGTGTTGAGTCTCACGCCTTGGATTCGTTGCGAATCCTTGAGCTCTCACCCCTTCGCTCCTAACGTTGACGACGTTACGTGACCGGAGAGAAAACATGAGCCAGCAGTTTGAAGAAGCCTATCGCTGTTCGCTGGCGGACCCGTCTGAATACTGGGCTGAGCTTGCCGAGGGGATCGGCTGGACCAAACGCTGGGACCGGGTGCTGAATGACGACAACCCGCCGTTCTATCGCTGGTATGAAGGTGGGGAGACCAATACCTGCTGGAACGCCGTCGACCGCCATGTCGACAACGGCCGTGGTGCGCAACGCGCACTGATCTGGGACAGCCCGATTACCGGCAAACAGAAGACCTATACCTATCTGGAACTCAAGGACGCGGTCGCTATCTTCGCCGGGGTTCTGTGCAACCACGGTGTCGAAAAGGGCGACCGGGTGCTGATCTACATGCCTGCTGTGCCCGAAGCCGTGATCGGCATGCTGGCCTGCGCCCGGATCGGTGCGATCCATTCGGTCGTGTTCGGCGGTTTCGCTGCGGCCGAGGTCGCCAAGCGCCTGGATGACGCCACGCCCAAGGTGCTGCTGACCGCTTCCTGCGGCATCGAACCCGGCCGGATCATTCCCTATCTGCCGATCCTGAACGATGCCTTCGCGATCGCCGGCCACGTGCCCTCGGCCGTGATTTCCCTGGCGCGCGAGGAGCAGGCAGGCGAGCTCAAGCCCGGACGCGATCACGACTGGCGTGAAGAGGTCGCCCGGGCCAACCCGGTCGACTGGGTGCCGGTCGCTGCGACCGATCCGCTCTATATTCTCTATACCTCCGGCACGACCGGCAAACCCAAGGGCGTGGTGCGCGACAACGGCGGCCAC
>JABIUG010000377.1 GCA_018700655.1 Rhodospirillaceae bacterium
GCGGAATGATCGTCACTTTGTGCAGCGGGTCGTGGCCCGGCACATAGAGCATGACCAGCGCATGGCCGCCTTCGTGATAGGCGGTGAGTTTCTTTTCGTCCTCGGTCATGACCATGGAACGGCGCTCGGCGCCCATCATGACCTTGTCCTTGGCGTCTTCCAATTCCTTCATGGTGACGACACGTTTGCCGCGGCGAGCCGCCAGCAGAGCCGCTTCATTCACCAGATTGGCGAGATCGGCGCCGGAAAAGCCGGGCGTGCCGCGCGCAATCGTCTTCAACACCACATCGGCCCCGATCGGAACCTTGCGGGTGTGAACCTTGAGGATCTTCTCGCGACCCAGAATGTCGGGATTGGGGACCACGACCTGACGGTCGAAACGGCCGGGACGCAGCAAGGCGGGATCAAGCACATCGGGCCGGTTGGTCGCGGCGATCAGGATGATGCCCTCGTTGGACTCGAACCCGTCCATTTCGACCAGCAGCTGGTTGAGCGTCTGTTCGCGCTCGTCGTTACCACCACCCATGCCGGCACCACGATGGCGACCGACGGCATCAATCTCGTCGATGAAGATGATGCAGGGCGCATTTTTTTTGGCCTGATCGAACATGTCACGCACACGGCTGGCGCCGACACCGACGAACATCTCGACGAAGTCCGAGCCCGAGATCGTGTAGAACGGGACGTTGGCCTCACCGGCAATGGCGCGCGCCAGAAGTGTCTTGCCGGTGCCCGGAGGCCCGATCAACAGCACACCCTTGGGGATCTTGCCGCCCAGGCGCTGGAACTTTTGCGGGTTCTTCAGGTATTCGACGATCTCTTCAAGCTCGTCCTTGGCTTCGTCGATACCGGCAACATCCTCGAACGTGACGCGGCCTTGCTTTTCGGTCAGCAACTTGGCCTTGGAGCGGCCAAAGCCCATCGCCTTGCCGCCGCCCGACTGCATCTGGCGCATGAAAAATATCCAGACGCCGATCAGCAGGAGCATCGGGAACCAGGACAACAGAATGCCGAAGAACGAAGGCATATCGTCCTCGTTCGGCGCAGCCGAGATGTTGACCTCGTTTTCTTCGAGGAACGGAACGAGGGAAGGATCGTCGGGAGCAAAGGTCGTAAATGCCTGACCGCTCAGTTCATGACCGTTAATCCGGTTTCCCTGGATAATGACATCCTTGACCTGCCCGATCGCAACCTTGTCGAGAAAGGCCGAATAGGTCATCTCGCTCTCTCGACTGTTGGTCGAGGGTTGAAAGAGGTTGAAAAGGGCAATCACCAAAAGGCCGATGATGAGCCATAGCGCCAGATTACGTCCGAAGTTGTTCAATGCGGCCTCGTTATCCCTGCTGGTCTTCTATTATGGATTCTCGGCGTCCATCGCGCCAGCCCCACTCGCGTTAACGAACATGGGGCCGACCAGTAGCTGTCTCGGAGCGAAACGCGCACGGCAGCCCGCCGCGAGCGCATCGACCGCCCACTCAAGGTGGGGAATGCAAGCAAGTCCTTCAAGGCCGAAGATGGCTGGCAGCGCGGCTTTCGCCCCAATCGGCAGACCGAAATCGGGCAGCGTGGTCAATAGCGTGTGATCAATTCCTTCCGCGCGATCGCCGAGCGCTCGAATGAACCAGGTACCGGCAGGCAGGGTAACCCTGAATCTTCCGTCCCACAGGAGCTCGGGACCGGTTTCGGACACATCGAGGCGCGGCAGGTGGCGGCGCTCGCGAACAACGGTAATCTGGTTGGTGCCTTTCCACTGGCATCGGCCAAGCGTGGCCGAAACCGGCCCATCGCCCCGAAGGCGCTGCGCCAGAGCCTCAAGCCTCTCGCCGCGCGGAGCGTAGTCGAGCCCACCAAGCGTCTGGGCGAGGTGCGCCAAGGCAAACAGGCCCAATCGCGAAGGCAGCGCCAGCCAGCCGGTCCGATCGAGGCGACCGACGCCAAACCGGTCAACCCCAACGATCGCGGGAAGGGCCTGCGCAAGCGCCCGTTCAAGTTCCACCCTGACATTGCCGGCGTCTTGATCTGGATCCTCGGGCACGCCGTGATGGCGCAGCCTGGCCCGGGCAAAGCGCAGATCCCGGTTCATCGGGTCTTCGACCCAGGTTTCGCCGCGCCACTTCAGAGTCGCGACAAGCCTGTCCTTTGGAAGTGCCAACAAGGGACGCAGAACCCGGAATTGGACCCGCTCGACGCAACCAGAAATACCCGCAAGCCCGTGCCGGGTGCTGCCGTGTTGCCGCCGCATGGCGACGGTCTCGGCCTGATCGCCATGGTGATGCGCCAGAAGAAGATGAAGCGCCCCGAGGCGACAGCAGGCTTCGCCCAACAGGCGATGCCTTGCCTCACGGGCGGCCTCTTCGATACCGCTGATCACGGCACTGCCCCGGTGGGTCAGCACTTCGGCATCGATACCCCGGGCCTGACAACTTCGGGCGACCCCCTGCGCCTCGATGGCCGATTCATCACGCAGGCCGTGATCCACGATCAGGGCGATGACCTTACCGCCTCGCGCCTGAGCCCAGGTTTGCGCCAGCAACACCAGTGCTGTGCTGTCAGCGCCGCCGGAGAGCCCTACGGCAAGCAAGGGACGTTGCTCGAACGGCCCGAACCGGACCATCAGAGCCTCGAATTCCTGCTCCGAAAGCACAGGTGGAGCGGGCCGCACGCCGACATTCGGCAGATCGCAGCCCGCGACCGTCTGTTTCTGGCTCAGCGTGGACATCAACGCAGCATGATCCAGACGCCCGGCCCTGTCATCGTCGACTGCAGCCCAGGATCAGATAATGGTCAGGACACCGCGACGGTTCTCGCGCCAGGATTCATCGGTGTGACCGGCAATGAACGGCTTTTCCTTGCCATAACTCACCACAGCGATTCGCTCGGGGTCCATCCCCCGAGCGATCATGTAATCGCGCACCGTCGATGCCCGCTTGTCACCCAGGGCCAGATTGTATTCGCGGGTTCCGCGTTCGTCACAATGGCCTTCGATACGCACGGCAACATCCGGGAACAGGTTCATCCACTCGACCCAGCCGCGAATCATCGTCAGGCCATCCGGTGTCAAGGCAGCACTGTCGTAATCAAAAAGCACACGATCGCCAAATTCGAGTGCGACCCAGTCGACCGTCGGCTGCGGTACGCCCGACAATCCCACCCCATCGACGTTACCGGTGGACGCCCCGGTGATCAGAATTCCATCACCCAGAGCATCACCGTCGCCACTGACGGTGGAAGCTTGCTCCCCCGTCGTTGAGCACCCAACCACCAGCACACCAACGGCCAACAGGCCGAACATCGTCTTCATCAGGAACCCCCGTTATGGACATGGCATCGGGACCACCCGCAGCGCCACTACCCATGGCCTGGAGGTGTTGTTTGTCCAGATGATACAGCCTCATGCCCATGACGGTGCAAAAGAACGGCGGAAACCAGACGAAAATGTGAAAGGTCTGGGTTTTCTCGTGTTGCGACGCGTTTGAGCCTGATCAGCCCAGCGTCAGGGCTCCGCGGCGATTGAGCGCCCAGGCGTCAATATCATGGCCTGACACCACGGGGCGTTCCTTGCCATAGCTGGTGGTTGCAACACGATCGCCAGCAACCCCGAGAGATATCAGAAGATTGCGGATCGCACTGGCACGCTGCTCGCCCAGTGCAAGATTGTATTCCCGGCTGCCACGCTCATCGCAATGGCCTTCGACCACGACACTAATGTTGTCATGCTCTTGCAAACCCTGGGCCCAGGCCCTGACGATGATTTGCGCATCATCCGAAAGGGCCGCGCTGTTGAAAGCGAAATAAACCACGGTGTCGCCGCCAACGAGTTCAGCGAGCGAACCGATGCGTCCGGTATCGATGGACAGACCATCACTGCCGGCACTGCTGCTGTAGACGACCGCAGGATCGTCGTTGACCTGCGGCGTGCTGCATGCCGCCAACACCAGTGCGGCACCGATCAAAACCAATCGTTTCAACATGTAAGTCCCCTGAAAGCCCCAGCACCATACGCCCGGTTTTAGCGTCCCGTTCAGCAACACCAGCCAAGGTTAAAGCAAAATACAGCCCAACGAAACTTGCTCAGCTACAACCCGCAGAAGCGGCTTCGTCGGACGCTTCGTCCAGCAGGATCTGGGCGGCTTCGGGGAACTTGTTCGACAGTTCCTTGAAGGTCGCGCATGCCTCATCGGGTTTGCCCAGCCGCGAGAGTGTGACACCAAGTTTGAGCAGGTTGTCAGCGGCTTTCGGACCCGTGGGGCCTTCCTGATAACCCTTCAGGAATGCCACGGCCGCATCGCGATACTGGTCTCGGACGAAATGGGTCGAACCCAGCCAATAATAGGCGTTGCCAGTGAGTTCGCTATCGGGATGGAGGGTGATGAATTCGTCAAATGCCATCTGTGCGCCCTCATAGTCAGCCTTGCGCAGCAACGAAAATGCAAAATTGTACTGATCCATCTCCGAACCCGGCGGCAGGATCGCGCCAGCAACGCCGGCTGTGGTTTCAGTGGTATTGGGGACGATATCAACGGCACCACCGTCATCGGCGGTTACCGTATCTTCGGACATGACCAACTCGCCGGTCGAGGGAACCGCAGCGCCCCGTTCAAGATCGGCAATCAGCGTGTCCATGCGGGCCAGAAGCTGGCGCTGTTGATACTCCAACTCTTCAACACGACCGGTCAGGAGCCGGACACGTTCTTCGACCTGTTGCAGGCTCAACTGGAACTGGGCGGCATCCTGGCTGGATTCCAGCCCCGGTGACACCACCAGAGCCTCGCCTTCGCCGGCATAAACGAAGCGCTGCAGGTCAACGAGATCGTTACGTAAACGCTCCATCTCGTGAGCCAGGGACTGAACGTCCGTGCTTTGCGCAAGTGCAGGCGCGCTCACGAAGAGGCAGGCACTTGTCAGCAGCAGAACCGAGAGTTTTCTCATGACACTGTCTCCCATCACCCCATCCAACAAAGCAGGGTCGTGGCCATTTTACGCATGACGCGCCGAATTCGTACGTTGTCTGTCAACAACGGCAAAATTCAGGCGGCGTCCTCCGGAAACGAAGACCGAAACGACAACGGGCCGCCCCGCAACTCCGGCAATATGCCGGGACCGGGACGGCCCGCATCAATCGAAATCGCTTAGTGGTTAACCCAGAACGAGCACGCCACGACGATTCTGCGCCCAGGCGGCTTCCGTATGACCTTCAACTGCCGGGCGTTCCTTGCCGAAGCTGATGGTCGCAATCCGGTCGGGGGCAACGCCCAGCGCGATCAGGTAATTCTTGATCGCGTTTGCACGCCGTTCACCCAGAGCCAGGTTGTATTCACGGGTACCGCGCTCATCAGCGTGACCTTCGACAATCACGACGATATCGCCGTAAGCATTCATCCACTCGGCCCAGCGCTTGATGCCGCTCTGGGACTGCGCATTGATTATGGAGCTGTTGAAATCAAAGTAGACCCGGTCGCCCAGGACTTCGCTGACGTATTCAGCCGACCGTGGATTGATTTCTTCGACGATGATCTCTGTGGAAGTACCACCTGTGCCATCGGCGCCATCCGTGGAATCGGACGTCGATTCGCAAGCGGCGATCAACAATGCGGCAGCGAACAGGCTGAGCAGATTAAAACGCATAGAAGTAATCCCCTTCTATCTTTGTGAATGGCGGCTCTCAGGAGATGCTGTCAGTTAAGAAAGCAGGGTTCCCTTGAGCCAACCAAATTGGGCGCGACGCCAGAATCGGTCGTGCAAGAACTATAGTGACACAACCCTAGGGAATCAAGGGAGACCAAGCCGGATCGGAACCATCAAGCGGGGTATCCACGACTCTTTCGTTGAACCCGGTCAGGTCGATGGAAAAGAGCTGAGCGACGTTCTGCGTGCCCTTGGGGGTCTCGCGGAAGAACATCAAAACCCGGCCATTGGGTGCCCAGGTCGGCCCTTCAGCCAGATAACCGTCGGCAATCAGACGATCGCCCGAGCCATCGGTGTTCATGATGCCAATGGAGAACAGGCCCTGATGCTGCTTGGTGAAAGCGATCAAATCCCCGCGAGGCGACCAGACCGGCGTCGAATAACTACCGGGTTTAAAGGTGATGCGTTCGACGTTGCTGCCATCAGAGCGCATGACATAAATCTGTGGTCTTCCGTCCCGATCGGAGTTGAAAGTCACGAAATTTCCGTCAGGCGAGAACGAGGGCGAGGTATCGATCGCCGGATCGGTTGTCAGCTGTTCAAGCCGGAGGGTCTGCAGGTCCATGACATAGACGTCGGTGTTGCCGTCGACCGCCAGTGACATGATGACCTTGCGGCCATCGGGTGAGAACCGTGGCGCAAACGTCATACCCGGAAAATCGCCCAGAATTTCGCTGCGGTCAGCGTCGATATCGAGCAGATAGACCCGTGGCGTGTTGTTGAAATACGCCATGTAGGTGATTTCCTGGCTGGTCGGCGAAAACCTCGGGGTCAGAACCAGATCTTGGCCATCGGTCAGAAACCGATGGTTCTCACCGTCCTGATCCATGATCGCGAGTTGCTTGACCCGGGCGCTCGCCGTGCCGCTTTCGGCGATATAGACGATGCGCGTGTCGAAATAAGCGCCTTCGCCGGTCAGGCGTTCATAAATAGCATCAGCGATCTTGTGAGCGATGCGGCGCCAGATATCCTCGCCGCCGCGATAGACATAAGCTGCGAGCTGATCTTCGCTGAAGGTATCCCATAGCCGGAAGCTGACCTTGAGTCGGCCATCACTCTCACGGGTTACCCAGCCCGTGACCAGTGCCTGCGCGTTGATCGTGCGCCAGTCACCAAAGCGGGGAAGCCCCTCTTCACCAATATCTTCGGGAGACTGAATAAACGCCGCCTGCCCGATCGGAGCGAACAGGCCCGAGCCTTCCAGATCGGAGGAAATGACCCGGGAGATATTCGCGCCGACATCAAAATCATCGCCAGCACCGAAAAACTGCGTCACCGCAATTGGCAGGGGATTGTGCACTCCTTGATCAATGAGAATTTCGTCGCTCGATGACTGTGCCTGTGCGCCAAGCGCAAACAGCAACAACATCGTCGCTACGAAAAGGGCGAAGGGATAGCGGATGGGCGTGCGCATTATGACCTCAACATCGAGCTAGGATCGAATCGGAGTTTTAGGTTTCTCCACAAATCATGCCGATCCATGGGTAAGTTCAAAAAGTGATGGTCCTGGAAGTATAGAACGGCGCGAAGTGCACTATCAGCCAGAACCTGTTTGATCGCTTCACCACCAGGAGTCTCGCCATCGACGCTGATGACTTTGGCAGCCAATACATAGCCTTCAGTCGAAAGCGTCATTGCGACCAGCACTGTCAGCCCCTCAATTCCCTGAGCACCCGCAGGAGGTGACCATTGCTTGAATATCTGCTGCTTGATAGCCTCATAGACTGTGGCTGTCTCCTGATCCGAAACCGGCGCATCGCTCGACGACTCTAGCAACGAAGCAACATCGTCAAAGGTCGTCTCCGAAGCACTCGGCTGTGCAGCGGGTTCTTCCTCGGCGCGATCAAGCAGCAGACTTTCCATCACATCAGCCAACATCAGTTCCTCGACCGGCTCGGGCGGCGCCTCGGGTTTCTCGATCGGCAGCGGCGCAGGTTCGTTGACGACAACCGGTTCGGGATCTGGCTCGGCGATTTCAGGTTCCACGACCGGTTCGGGTTCAGGCAGAGGCTCGGGCTCCGGCAATTCGATCGGTTCAGGCACTTCGACTTCTTCGATCGGCTCAAGTTCCGGCAGCGGCTCGATTTCGGGCAGTTCAATCGGTTCAGGCGTCTCGATGTTGACGACCTCGGGCTCCTCCGGGAGGGGCTCGGGCTCAGGCTCGACAACTTCCTCAATCACCGGATCAGGTTCGGGCACCGGGGCGCCGGCTTCTTCAGCAATCGTGATGATCTCCACGGTGATCGAATCCAGAGGCTCGTAAGGCGTGCTCCACAAATGGGGCAAGCCAACGATCGCAAGCACGACCAGAATGGTGTGCATGACCCCCGAAGCGATGTATCCCGTGGGCGACATGCCCGTCACTCCACGGCCTCGCGGGGCCGTTCGGCTTCTAGCGCCAGATGATTGAAACCAGCTTCGTTCAACGCACCCATCACCGCCATCACCTCACCATAAGCGACCCCGCGATCGCCTCTGACAAAAATCCTGACGTCTGGATTGTTCTGCGAAATTGCGACCAAACGAGGGCCGAGCTCGTGGATCTGGACCACCGTTTCCTGGAGATAGATGCTTCCGTCGGCCTGAATCGAAACCTCGATCGGTTCGTCGGTGCCCGAAATCTCACCAACATTGGCATCGGGTAGATCGACCTCAACACCGACCGTGAGCAAGGGCGCAGCGATCATGAAGACGATCAGCAGCACCAGCATGACGTCGACCATCGGCGTCACATTGATTTCGCTCATGGGCGGGCGTCTTCGCCGTGCCCTGGCGCTGCGGTAACCCCCGCCGCTGGTGGAGAACTGGACCGCCATCAGCTGCCCTTCTCGTCCAGCTGGCGCGAGAGCAGCGAATGGAACTCGGCCGCAAAGGTCTCAAGCCGGCTGCCGTAGCGATCGAGATCAGACGAAAGTTTGTTGTAGGCGACCACCGCGGGAATAGCGGCCAGCAAACCCAGTGCCGTGGCAAACAGGGCTTCGGCAATGCCCGGCGCGACGACGGTGAGCGACGTATCCTTGGCCACCGCAATCGCGGTGAAGGCGTTCATGATGCCCCAGACCGTACCGAACAGACCGACAAACGGCGCCGTCGACCCGACCGTCGCCAGGAAGCCCATGTAGCGTTCCAGCCGGTCCATCTCGCGATCGACACTGACATGCATGGCCTGGTTGATGCGCTGTTGCACACCGGCGCGCAGACGATCATCGGCGATGATGTCCTGGCGCTGCATGGCGCGTCTGAGTTCTTCCATGGCCGCGGCAAAGACCGCAGCCATGGGATGGCCCGGGTCGCGCCCGATGCGATCATAGAGATCCTCGAGCGATCCGCCCGACCAGAACGATTCCTCGAAATCGGACGCCTGGTTACGCAAACTGCGCAGACGCAGCGACTTGTCGAAAATGATCGCCCAGGACCAGACCGAGGCGCCCAACAGGATCAGCATGACCAGCTTGACGATCAGGTCGGCGCGCCAGAACAGGCTCCAGACCGACATGCTGGCTTCCGGCGTTACACCGGCGAGTGCGGCAATTTCCAAGGTTTCGTTCTCCTTTAGACTTCACAGGCCAAACGGCCGCAAACGTTCAAACAGGCGCCAGAAATGACTGACGCACGACCCCGGGAAGCCTGGAGGGCCGCCCGCCGGGGGTCAGAAAGGCAAGGCGCACGCCAAGGCGCACCAGAATCTCGTCACCACGCATCACAATCTGGTCCATCGCGGCACTGGCGCCGGAGACGGATTCGATCCGGGTCTTTACGACCAACTCGTCATCCAGCCTGGCGGCACCAGCGAAATCGATCGTCATGTTGCGCACCACGAAGTTGCCGCCGGCAGTGGCGCGCAGGCTGCGATGATCAAACCCGCAGACGCGCAGGTATTCGGTCCGCCCACGTTCTGCGAAGCGCAGGTAGGCGGTGTGGTAGACAATGCCCGCGGCATCGGTGTCCTCGTAATAGACGCGCACCGGCAGGCTGTGTTCGCGATCATCCATCGGCCTCGTCGCCCACAAACAGATCGACCTGGTCCTTCCTGTCCTTGGGCGCATTGAGACCGAGATGCTCATAGCTCGCCGAAGTGATCATGCGTCCGCGCGGCGTGCGCTGGACAAAACCCTGCTGCATCAGGAACGGCTCGATGACGTCTTCCAGCGCGTCGCGGTGTTCTGAGAGCGCAGCAGCCACCGTCTCGACGCCGACCGGCCCGCCGCCATAGTGTTCGGCGATGCAGGAGAGGTAACGCCGGTCCATGGCATCCAATCCGCGTGCGTCGACGTCCAGCCGGACCAGCGCGGCATCGGCGACAGCGGCATCGATGGTCCCAGAACCCTCGACATGGGCGATATCACGCACGCGGCGCAACAAACGTACGGCAACACGCGGTGTGCCGCGCGCACGCCGGGCGATCTCGACAGCGCCTTCCTGCGATATCGCGGCACCCATGATGCGTGCTGCCCGCGTGACGACAATCGCCAGGTCGGCGGCATCATAGAAGTTGAGCCGCAGCGGAATGCCAAAACGCTCGCGCAGCGGCGTCGTCAGCAGGCCCGAACGCGTCGTCGCGCCCACCAGCGTGAACTGGGGCAGTTCAATGCGCACGGACCGTGCGGCTGGGCCTTCTCCGATGATGAGATCCAGCTGAAAATCCTCCATCGCCGGATAAAGCACTTCTTCTACGGCAGGATTGAGGCGATGAATCTCATCGATAAACAGAACGTCGCGCTCTTCGAGGTTGGTCAGCAGGGCGGCGAGATCACCGGCACGCGCGATAATTGGCCCCGAGGTCGCGCGAAAACCGACACCCAGTTCGCGCGACACGATTTGCGCCAACGTCGTCTTGCCCAGACCGGGAGGCCCATGCAGCAGGACATGATCAAGCGCCTCGTTCCGGCCTCTTGCCGCCTGGACAAACACCGAGAGGTTCTCGCAGATCTGACGCTGGCCGATAAAATCATCAAGTGTCTGGGGCCGCAGCGAACCTTCGATATCGTCTCCGTCGGGCTCGCCGCCGACGAGGCGGTCCTCGCTCACCGTGAAAGCTCCTTCAGGCCTGCCGTGATCAGCGCTCCAACATCGGCGCCTGCACCCAGCAGCTTCCTGGCCGTGATGACCGCGCCGAACGCTTCGGAGCGTCCATAACCCAGATTTACCAGACCCGAGACGGCATCGGCGTCAGGGCCGGCGTCGATCGCCCCGGTGCCGGTCGAGGGCTGCAGCGACGCGCCGGGCCCAAGGCCGATATCACCCATGCGGTCCTTCAGTTCGGTCACGACACGCTGGGCCACCTTGGCGCCGACACCGTTGGCGCGCGACACCGCGGCCTTGTCCTGTGCGATCACCGCCTGGGTCAGTTCGTTGGGCGTGAGCACCGAGAGGATCGCCAGCGCAACCCGCGCACCGACGCCCTGAACAGTCATCAGAATTCGGAAACAATCGCGCTCGGCCTGATCGGAGAAACCGTAGAGCACGATCCGGTCGTCACGGATGAAGGTTTCGACAAAGACCCGTGTCGTGTCACCGACCTGGCCCATGCCACGCAGGGTGCGCGCCGAACAGGAGAGCTGATAGCCGACCCCGCCGACATCGAGGATCGCCCAGCTTTCTTCGAGCGTGTCGACCTTGCCTGTCAGCTTGCCGATCATGACCGCACTCCCATCGCCGCCAACCGGCGTTGCGGTCCAAGCGTTTCTGCGTGATGTGCGTGACAGATCGCAACCGCCAGGGCATCGGCGGCATCGGCGTTGGAAACTGCGGCACCGGGCAACAGGATCGCGATCATCGCGGCAATCTGGTTCTTGTCGGCCGTGCCGGTACCCACGACCGATTTTTTGACCAGACGCGCGGCATATTCACTGA
>JABIUG010000378.1 GCA_018700655.1 Rhodospirillaceae bacterium
CTCAAGGACTGGCGGCGCGTCGCAACACGATACGACCGATGCGCACACACATTCATGTCCGCAATCTGCATCGCCGCAACCATAGCCTACTGGTCGTGATCAATGAGTCATGAGCCTAGTGATCTTTCCAAAAGCACCAAAACTGCACCCCGTGATACGCCGAACAACAGGGCAAAGCTGGCACCGGGCGGTCGTGCGCCTGCAGCGCGCCCGGAAGTCAAAAAGGTTCCGCGAAGCTCAGGCCCGAAATTTTAGGGCCGGTTGGTTCGCCAAACGGTTCGGGCAGATCGGTTCATGACGATTTTGACTGGGCCGCGTTGCCTGCCGGGGCGGCTCTTTGTTGCAGACCAGGGGCAATGTGATGGGAGATACCCATGACCAAACGTACGACCACCACGACGGTGACTTTCCGCAAGGCCTTTGTTCTGACGGGTTTCAACGAATCATTTCCGGCCGGCGATCATGTTGTGGAAACCTATGAGGAGTCGGTGGAGGGCCTTTCGTTCCTGGCCTTTCAGCGCGTTCTGACCCTGTTGCATGTACGCCGGAACAACGCCCCGGCCATGACGGTATCGGTCGATCCTGCAGATCTCGATGCCGCTCTCAAACGGGACCGGGCTTGCTGCCCGGACTCTGACAACACATCAAACAAGGACAACCCATGAAGCTCAAAGAGGAGGACCGTCCAAATTATCGCGGCTCTGTTATGCCCGACGCCGCCGTCAAGCGCCGTTGTCTCATGTGCAAGGATATGTTCGAGAGGGCATGGTCGGGCGAACGTGTTTGCAAGCGATGCCGCGGCTCGGGCACCTGGAAAAACTCATTGGCGCATCGATCGATCTGACCGACAGGACACTGGTTATAGGTCCGTGACTTCGGCATGATCGGGCCGGGGAGAGCACGATGCGAGCGACAAAGGGTTTCCAGGCAGCCATCCTGACGGTTCTGATGCTGTCATCAGCACATGCCGATGACAGCGATGCCTATCCGGTCGGGACCATGACGACGATGTGGTGGGAGCACCACATGTTCGGATCGTACCGCCACTGGGACGAGATCTTTTCGGTGCGCCCGATTGATCGCGGACCCGGTGAGCCCTCCTACCTGCCCCAGGGCGACCTGTTGGGTGACCTCGATTACATGTACCGGGGCGAGCGCCATTTCATCTCCGACTATATGGAGCGCAACCGGGTGACCGGCCTGCTGGTGATCCATGGCGGGGTCATCCGCATGGAACATTATGCCCATGGCGCCGACGAGAGCTCGCGATTCATTTCCCAGTCGGTTGCCAAATCGGTCGTCTCGACCCTGATAGGGCGCGCGATTCAGGACGGCTTGATCGAGAGCGTCGACGACCCGATCGATCGTTATGTCCCGGCGCTGGCGCAGAGTGCCTATGCCGGGGTGCCGATCGAGGCGGTGCTGCAGATGTCATCGGGCATTGCCTATGACGAAGATTACGATGCCTGGAATTCCGACATCTCCAAGATGTGGCGCGAATCGGGTGAACTTCATGTCACTCCGATCAATTCCTTCCTGCTGGAATACGGGACCGAAGCCAGGCCCTATGGGGTCTACAACTACAAGGGCGCCGATACCCAGGCCCTGGGCTGGTTGCTCTCGGAGGTCTCTGGCATGTCGCTGTCCAACTATGTCTCGCAGGCCCTGTGGCAACCGCTCGGTATGGAAGCGGATGCGAGCTGGATGCTCGACGGATACGGCGAAGATGCGACCGAGATCGCCTTTACCGGGCTGAGTGCGGTGCTGCGCGATTACGGCCGGTTCGGCCTGCTGATGGCCCAGGACGGCCTATGGGAAGGCAGGCGCCTGTTGCCCGAAGGCTGGGTTCGCCAGGCGAGCGTGCCGTCGCGGCCCCAGGTCCAGCCGGGCCGGCTCTATGAGGGGTATGACCTTGGCTATCAGTACCAGTGGTGGGTGCTGCCCGGCAGCCGTGGCATTTTCACGGCCCAGGGCGTCAACGGCCAGTTCGTCTATGTCGACCCCGGCGCAGACCTCGTGGTCGTCCAGACCGCGGCCTGGACCGACTGGTGGGACGAAGATGCCGAAGAGGAATTCTACGCCCTGAATGAACTTCTCGCGGAATTGCTGGAACACATGTCGGGCGGCTGAACCCAGCACAAGGATTCGACACGTCGTCAATGGCCCAGGACGCCGTGTCTGGACGGCGCTACGAGCCGAGATCGGTGAAAGCTAACGGATAGAGTTGTGCAAGCAGGAGGAACCATAACGTCAGGGTTCCGATCGATAGCAGCGTGGTCGCCGAGATCGCCATGGAAGCGATCGTTTTGCCCTTGCCGAACTGATCGGCCAGAACCACGATGTTCTTGGCGGTCGGCACGGCGGCGCAGATGGTCGCCCCGATTGCCCAGATCGGCGCGAGATCCAGAAGCACCGCAAAACCCAGCGCGATCGCCGGCAGAAGCACCAGCTTGAGGGTTGCAAGCACCGCCAGGCGTCCGGCGTCATGGACGAGATCGCCCAGCTTGATCGATGCACCGACCGCGAAGAGCGCTGCGGGCGTGAGCCCCTGACCGAGCGCCAGCAGGAAATCATCGACGACATGGGGCAGCTCGACCTGGCCTGCCGCGAGCCCAAAGCCCAACAGGGTCGACCAGACCATCGGGCTGCTGATGACCTGCCAGGCAATCCCTGCAACCGAACGTCGTTCGCCGTCGTCGCCGCCGCGCGCGAGCTCCATGAGAACCAGAGCGAGCGGGAACATGGCCGCTGCAATGATGAGGTTTGCGATCGCGGCCGGTGGCACGCCCTTGGCGCCAAAGACATGATGCAGGACGGGCAGCGCTACGAAGCCGGCATTGGTCATCGCTGCGGCGAACGCCGCGATGGTCAGGGTGCCACGGTCATGGCCCAACCAGCCCCTGCCTGCGACAAGCACGAGTCCGACCACAATCAAGGTCGCGCCGCCAAAGGAGAGCCAGAAACCCCAGTTCAGGAGTTCGCTGAACTTGGCGTCCGAGACGATCGTGATCATCAGGGCGGGCAGGCAGATCTTGTAGGCAAAGGTGATCAGCCAGCCGGTGATCGCATCATCGACAATCCTGGCGCGTACGGCCACGAAGCCGGTGAGGATGATGGCCAAGGCGGGCGCGAC
>JABIUG010000379.1 GCA_018700655.1 Rhodospirillaceae bacterium
GCAACCACGAGCCTGTCAACCGGAAACGAACCCTGGTCGGTTTTGACTTCGGTCGGACAGCCGTTCTCGACCACCAGGTCGGTCACATCGGCCAGGATCACCTTGCCGCCTTCGGCCTCGACTTCCTCTGCAATCGCGCGCGTCAGCATCGCCGGATTGGTCGTGCTGTAGGCCAGCGGGAAATAGACCGCGCGTTTTACCTCTTCGGAGAGCGAGGGTTCGAGCTGGCGAAGTTCATCGGTCGTGAGCTCATCCTGGGTTGCGCCAAGCTCGGCATTCCAGTCACGCCGCCAGCGATCATCTTCGAACTGCTCTTGCGTACGATAGATACCCAGCGAACCGTTGCGCCGCATGAAAGCATCGGCGGCGGTATTGCGCACAATGGCGTCATAGGCTGCCGTCGTCCCGCTCAACAGGGAGGCCATGGCTTCGGCGGTGCGCTTCTGATCGGCCGTCGTGCAGCCGCGCATCATCGTCACAAGCCACGGAGAGAACCGCAGAAGGTAACGCCAGCGCAGGGCCAGGGTTGCCTCGCGGTCAAACAGCATCTTGGGGATGTCGCGCAGCAGGCTGGGGCTGGGTGGCTGCACGGATGATCCCGGCGTCGAAATCACCCCGGCATTGCCGAACGAACAGCCCTCACCCGGTTCGACGCGGTCGATCAGCGTGACTTCGTGGCCGGCCTTCTGAAGGAAACAAGCGCTGCATGCGCCGACAATACCGGCGCCGATGATGGTGACATGTGCCATGCGTAATCCCAGTGTAGAATTCGAACAGTCTGGACCGTGTCGACATACGAAACCAGAAGCTCTCTGGTCAATCGCGACCCAGCGCCATAGCATCCCGAAAATTCGTGCATGAAAGTTCAAACATGGATCTGATGACCCACCTGGCCGAAGGCCACATCGTGCTGATGGACGGCGCCATGGGGACCGAACTCGACCGGCGTGACGTGCCCATGCACGGCAAGGCCTGGAGTGCGGCTGCGATGACGACCCATCCCGATGCAGTGCGCGGCGTCCATGCCGATTACATCGGTGGCGGCGCACGCATGCACATCGTCAACAGCTTTGCCCTGGCCCGCCATGTTCTCGAGCCCGCCGGGTTCGGAGATGACGTCGCCAGCTTCAACGCAAAATCGGTCGCGCTCTGCCGCGAGGCCCTGGAAGTCCAGGACGCACAGGATCCCCAATGGATCGTGGGATCACTTTCGACCTTTGCTGCGCAGTCTGATCGGTCGCGCCTGCCCGATCCCGTGGCGCTGGAAGAAAACTATCGGGAACAGGCACATATCCTGGCCGATGCCGGAGTCGACCTCTTCACCCTGGAGATGCTCTGCGATTTCGAGCTTACGCAGGCTGCGCTGAACGCCACGCTGCACTTCGACAAACCGGTGATCGTCGGCTTCACAACCAAATGGGCCGGCGACGGCGCCACCGTGATGACCCGCGCCGACGAGATGGGCCTGGATCCCGTTGCTTTCGACGACGTTCTGGCCGATCTCGTGCCGGCACTCCCCACAGACAAACCGATGATCATGTCGATCATGCACAGCGATCTCGATGTCACCGATGCAGCCCTCGATGTTCTGCGCCGCCACTGGTCGGGACCGCTTGCGATCTATCCCAATTCCGGCCGCTTCGAATATCCTCACTGGCAGTTCGACAGCGTCTGCCCGCCCGAAGAATTCGTCAGTGCCGCACAGGGCTGGATCAAACGTGGCGTCGGCATCATCGGCGGCTGTTGCGGGATTGGCCCCGACCACATTTCCGCGCTGGCCAGCCAGCAGGCCACAGCATCATGAACGGTGCACTTCAGGGCGTTCGTGTTCTCGACCTGACACAGATGATGTCGGGGCCATACTGCACCATGATGCTGGGTGATCAGGGCGCCGATGTGATCAAGATCGAACCCCCTGCCGGCGAGGTTGCGCGTGCCTATGGCCCGCACCTTCCCGATGACACCGAGCGCCATTTCGGCGGGTACTTCCAGAGCATCAACCGCAACAAGCGTTCGCTTGTGATTGACCTGAAATCGGCAGATGGCAAGGCGGTCTTTCGCCGTTTGGTCCGGGATGCCGATGTTGTGGTCGAGAACTTCCGTGCCGGGGTGATGGAACGGCTTGAGCTTCCCTATGAGAGCCTTGCCGAAATCAATCCGGCGCTGGTCTACGCCACGATCCGCGGTTTCGGTGATCCCCGCACCGGGGCCAGCCCCTATCAGGACTGGCCGGCCTACGACATTGTTGCCCAGGCCATGGGCGGCATCATGCACATGACCGGCCCGGTCGAAGGCCCGCCAACCAAGGTCGGCCCCGGCGTCGGCGATACCATCGCCGCCATGATGACCGCCTTCGGCATCGTCTCTGCCGTCCTCCACGCCAGGATGACCGGAGAGGGCCAGTTCGTCGATGTCGCGATGATCGACACCATCCATGCCGTCTGCGAGCGCGCAGCGACCTTCCATGGATACAACGGAGAGATCGCCGATGCGGTCGGCAACCATCATCCCTTCTTCGTGCCCTTCGGCACCTTCCCCTGCCAGGATGGCTGGGTCGCCGTAGGCTGCCCGATCGACCAGTTCTGGGGCAAACTCGCAACCCTGATGGATGAGCCCGAGATCGGTACTGATCCGCGCTATGCAACCAACGAGGAACGCATCAAACGACGCGACGAGGTCAACGGCATCGTCACCCGCTGGACCCAAGGACGGACCAAGAAAGAGCTCGAAGAGCTGATTGGCGGCAAGGTCCCGTTCGGACCGGTCAACGACATCCGCGATATCGTCGCCAGCCCGCACACGGCTGCACGTGGCCTGATGGTCGAGCTGCCGCATCCCGGATCCAACCAGACTGTTCAGGTCGCCCAGACTCCCGTGCGCATGACAAAGACACCCGGTGGCGCGGTCACGCGCGCGCCGACCAAGGGCGAACACAGCGACGATGTCCTGACCGAAGCGGGATTCAGCGCCGACGAGATCGCCGCGTTGCGCGATGACGGTGCGGTGGGCTGAATCAGGCATGCCAAACCCCTTTATCGCCGAAATCGCCGAAGCCCTTTCCTGCAACACGGAAGGGCTGGATTTCTCCGGAGCGGGGGCTCTGCCATCAACCTTTCGTGTGACGGACCTCGCCGCAGCCTCGGTCGCTGCGGCTGGCTGCGCGCTGGCTGATCTCGTCAAAGGGGCTTGCCCCGGCGCGTCAAAACCCGATCTAACCGTCGATCGTCGTTTTGCCTCGTTCTGGTTTGGCTGGAGCCTTCGCCCGGATGGCTGGGAGGTGCCTTCGGTCTGGGATCCGATCGCGGGTGATTACCAGGCATCCGATGGATGGATCCGGCTCCACACCAATGCACCCCATCACCGTGACGCCGCAGTTGGCGTGCTGGGTTGCACGCCCGACCGCGAGAGCGTTGCGGCAGCCGTCAGCAAGTGGCGGGCCGACGAACTCGAAACCGCCATCGTTGCCAACCATGGCGCGGCGGCCGCGATGCGTTCGCGCCAAGTATGGGCCGACCACCCACAGGGGCGTGCGGTCAATTCTGAACCATTGGTCCATTCAGAACTCCATCAGGCTGATCGGCCCTGGACACGCCCGCTTGATCCTTCTCGCCCGCTGGCCGGTGTTCGTGTCCTTGACCTCACCCGTGTCCTGGCCGGTCCCGTCGCGGGGCGGTTCCTTGCCGCCTACGGTGCGAGCGTTCTGCGCATCGACCCGCCTTCCTGGAATGAGCCAGGCGTGATCCCGGAAGTCACTCTTGGGAAACGTTGTGCAGGTCTTGACCTCACCCTTTCCCAAGACCGCCAGGTTTTCGAGCGCCTGCTCGCCGAGTGCAACATCCTGCTCCTGGGTTACCGACCCGGCGCGATGGAGAATCGCGGTTACGGCGCGGCAGAGCGGCGTGCAATCAATCCCGACCTGATCGATGTCTCGCTTTGCGCCTATGGCTGGACCGGACCCTGGAAAACACGGCGCGGCTTTGACAGCCTGTTGCAGATGAGCAGCGGAATTGCCGATACCGGCATGCATTGGGCTCATGCGGAAAAACCCACACCGCTTCCGGTACAGGCGCTGGACCACGCCACCGGTTATTTGATGGCAGCCGCGGCCCTGACTGGCCTTTCAGCGCGGATTGAGGATGGCTCACCAGCAACCAAACGGCTCTCGCTTGCACGCACGGCACACCTTCTGACGCGTCAGGGCGGGCCGGAAACCGAAGCGGAACACGCCCCGGAAACCGACATGGACCATTCCGGTGTGATCGAGCAGACCACATGGGGCCGGCAAGAAGGATTCGTTTTCCTCTGACGGTCGACGGCTGTGAAGCGCGTTGGAACCTGCCCGCAAATGCCCTGCGCTCGTCGACGCCCGATTGGCCCTAGCTCACGTCGTCTCACTCGGCTGAAAGGTCGTCTCCAGGGTGATGCGACGTTCGGCAAAAACACCCTTCTCCATCCGCTCGATCATGGCCTCGCCTGCCCGGTGCCCCAGCTCGAAGCCGGGTGAGCGCACGGTCGTCAGCACCGGGTCGGAGAACTGCCAGAAATCAAAGGCGTTGAACCCGGTTACGAGTACATCGCCGGGCACGGCGATGCCCCGCGCCTTGAGGTACTTCAGCACGGCGATGCCGATCTGGTCGTTGGTTGCCATGAAAGCATCGGGAAGCCGGGCGTTCGCGAGATAGGCATCGAGCGCAGCTGCCGTGGCCGCGACATCGCCGCTTCCACATTGCGTGACCTTCAGACTTGCCGCCTCGCCAAATTGGGCAACGGCCTCCTCGATCCCGACTTGCCGTTCGGCGACGGCCTGCCAATGGTTATGCGACTGCTTCAGGACCACGAGATCGCGCGCTCCCCTTTCCAGAACATGACGGGCCAGTTCGCGCGCACCCTGCCGGTCGGTCTGGAGGACACAGCACGCATCGGGCCAGGCGCGCGGCAGAGATTCAAGCAACAGGACAAACGGCTGCCCGGTGCCGGCGACTGTACGGATGATCTCCTTGCGTGTCGCCAGACTGCCGGTCGGGAGAACGCACAGGCCATCGGTCTGGCGCTGGCGGATCAGGGTCGAGGCAGAAAGCCTGGAGGCAGTGAGCCCCTCGAGTTGAAGCGTGTATCCCTTTGCATTGAGCGCATCACCAAGCCCGGACACAAGCTGCGTGGTGTAACCGTCCGAAAGGTAGGTCGGGCTTTCATCGACCACGATCAGCCCGACCGACTGGATTTTCGAGGTGCGCACGCTGCGCGCTGCCATGTCGGGGCGGTAGTTCAGAACTGTGACCGCCTCGGCAATGCGGTCACGGGTCTCTTCGGTCATCGTGCCGTGACGCCCGTTCATGTAGTTCGAGACCGACATCGCCGAAACACGGGCGCGGCGTGCGACATCGCTCAGCTTCACACGGACCGCCATCGGAACTAACCCAGAATCTCGTGCAGCCGGGTCTTGATCTTGTCCTGCATGGTGACGGCGCCGTCATCGGCCCACATGATCGCATCGGAACGCTCGAACATCGGCGGAAACCAGCTTTCGGTCAGGTAACGCGCCGTGGTGTGCTCGTCGGTCAGATAGGTGTTGTCCTTGGCCGCACGTTTGACGACCTCGACCCCGATGGACTCTTCGGTGACCTCGATGCCCTGGGCGAAGCGGCTGGTCCAGCCAGCAAGTTCGTCACACAGCACCAGCATCTCAAGCGAACCCGTGCGGCCCGACGAAAGAAATCCCAGATTATGGATGAAGGCGGTACCGGCAAGGCTTGCCAACGCCATGTTGGCGCCGACTTCCGAAGCGGCCTGGGCATCGACGCGGTGCGCATCCGAACAGCCCGCACCGATCCAGCTCGGCACCCCGATCGCATTGTAGTAGTCGGTGCCACCGAGATTCCCGAGCATGTATTCCGGGCCGCCATAAGCGATCGTTGCGGTCTTCATGTCCATCGGCAGGACTGAGGAGCCCGCCAGCACAGGCGCGCCAGGACCGGCGATCTGGTGCACGACGATGCCCGCCAGCGTTTCAGCAGCCGATTGCGCCAGCACACCGGCCAGCGTGATCGGGCCGGCCATGCCCGGGAAAATTGCGGGATAACATACGACCGGCAGGTTGTTGCGTGCGCCAAGCTGCAGCCGCCGGCACAGTTCGTCACCCAGTTTCAGGGGCGACACCGGGCCGGTCAGGTCAAGGCCACAGGGATGATCCCCCAGGGCCTGCCAGCCTCCGATGCGCTGCGCCATGGAATCCCAGATCGACTCTGCCTTGATCTCGTCATGGGCGGTGAAGGCGATCGGTTTGATCGTCTTGTCCATCATCGCATTGACCGAACCCAGCGCTTCCTCTTCGGCGGGGATGTCGGTCGGGTATCCCAGCGTGCAGGCGACATCTATATGCGGCAGCGCTTCGCATACGGCTGCAGTATCGGCCAGATCCTGCAGGATGCCGGGACGCAGATCGCCGGTGCGGAAATCCAGAACGTTGACGCAGTTGTGCCCGGCGCAATAGGCAGGCCGGCTTGCCGTGGTATCGACCACCCGTTTGCCGTCACGGTTAAAGAGCTCGACCTTGTCGGGCACGGTCGCCAGCGCATCGGCCACCCTTTCAGCCGGGATCTGGACATAACCGTCTTCGTCCTGTTTGCAGCCGTGGTTTTCCAGAAGGTCCTTGCGTGTTGCCTCGTCATCGATCTGGACACCGACCTCTTCGAGAATACGCAGCGCGCCGGTATGGATTGCCTGGGTGCCTTTCCTGGGAATGACGGGAAGCTGCAGCGCCTGATCGCGACGGAGGTCCTGTGCGGGAAGCGCGTGGCGATCGAGCGCCATATTGCGCCCGCCGCGCCGTTTGCCCCGCCGCGTTGCCTTCTCGCTCATGTCTCACCTTCATAGGTCCCGATCGCCTCACCCAGTGTGGTCAGGCCAAGCCCGTTCAGCATGCGTGCCCAATAGGAGAAGTTGGCCGCGACCTGGTTGACCTCGAAAATCTGCGCGTCGTTCAGGTCCACCGCACGCAGGGCCGCGACATCGCCCTCCGCCATCTCAGCGGGATGGAGTGTGAGTTTTTCGGTATAGGTGATGATGGCTGCAATACGCGCGTCAACGCTTTCGGGCATCCGTCCTGCTTCCAGCGCCTCCAGGATGGCCCAGCCGCGCTTTTCGTCACCGAGCAACAGGACAAAGTTGGTGCCGTGGTTGTCGCGGGCATATTTGCAGCCACACAGGATCGCGACATGGGTCGCAACCAATTCCTGCAGCCAGTCTTCCAGAGACCGGCGCGGATTGTGAAGCAGTTCGCGGTAGAACCGGTCCGCCAGGATCAGCAGATCCGGACGCGTGGCAAAGGCCTGGTACATATTGTGCACGCTGCCGTCGCCACGACAGACTTCACCGAAAGCCTCAAGCAGTTCCGGCCCGGCATCGGCCCGGTCGACGGTTTCGATCCAGCTGAATTTGGACATGACCTGTCTCTCTCTTTCCGCTACTGTCAACTACCTCTATCACTTTAACGTTAAAGTTATTGTTGTGCAAGTCTGGTCTTGACCCAGGCCAGCCGCCACCGTGTCACCGGAAAATGTCGATGCGTCCTTCTGTCGGATAAAGCGCAACGTCGTCCCCGGTCCGGATCAGCGCACACGGATCGCCCTCCAGCATGTGCATGATCGGCAATCCCGAGAAAAGCGCACCTTGCGCGAAGATCGGGCTGGCTTCGCGGAAGACAATTGCCAGCGGCGCGATACCGCGGTCCCTCAGACTAGCCAGTGCCCAGGACGCCGCCATGCCGCCCTTGGGTTTGGTGAAGACAAGAACACGCCCGGCCAATTCCTCACCATAGAGGTCGTGGTCACGGTTCGAGATCACGCCGGTTGTGCTGTCGAGGTCGTAGCGAAACCCGAATCCCTGGCCCGATACCAGCGCAGGACCACGGACCGGGGCACCCATGCCACGCCCACCGGTCAGACTGAGGGTCGGGCTTTGCATCACGATTCCAACCGCCCGGTCACCGCTGCATCGAGACAGACACCCAGACGTCGCCAGGCGACGTCATAACCCGCCGAGGCCAGCGTGTTCACGAGCTTGGCCGAATTGGTGACAAGGTTTCGCCAACCCGTTGTTTCTCTCAACACAGGCGCTTCCGGGTAAAAACACGTTCCGGTCGAGAACTCGCCCCCAAGCGCGGCAAGGCGTTCGGTAAGACCAGCCTTGTCGGCAAGCGAGCGGACCTGAGGGTCGATGGCAAGGATGAGCTTGGTGTCTCCATGGACCCGGCGCCCGTCAAGGCGTTCGACGATCTCGGCAACCTCATCGATCGAGAGTTGCGGCGCAGCAAACACAACGAGATCAACGGAGTTGTCGGCCATGGTGCTGCGCTCAAAAACAGCATCCAGGTCCTGGCGCGTCACAACATGTTCTTCGCCAGGAACGGTACCGCCAAACGCAGCTTCCAGCGTCGCTGCCTCGGGCGTCACCCCTGCCAGGTGGAACATCGCGTGGCCGCCGTAACTCGCCAAGGCGACAGCAAACTGCTTGAGCATGTCGAACGATGGCGGCGCAAAGTCGCCATGAAACACGAGAACGGTGTCGTAACCGACCGACAGGGTTCCCGCGATCGCGGCCAGCGCACCCCAATCTGCGATCTCCTCGGGCGCACAGGTTATCCTGACCGAAAGATTGCCGCGCCTGTTCCCGGGTAGATGCATGCCATAGGCCGGCGTACAACCGATCAGCGCCGAAGCCAGCGCCGAGGGCCCACCTTCGAAATTCGTGCGTGCACCGAACATTGCATTGGCGGCAATCGCTGCACCGGTATCGCCCCAGGCCAGATGATCGCCGCGCTTTGGCGCCTCGATCGTCTGGTAGTTGATGCAGGTATAGGTCGGTCGGAAGCCAAGCGCCCGGCAATGGCGTTGGGTTTCGCGATCAGCGGCGATGAATGTTTCGCTCACGCCATAGGTGGCCATCCATTCGGCCGCACGGCCGATATCCACCGAGCAGGGATCAAGATAGGCCGGGACGACGACCCTGGCCTGGTGGCTTTCCAGAAATGCGAGCAGTTTCTTGCCTGGGTCCCCGGCCATGCCGGTATCGGGAGCAAAATGCGCTGACGCGACGGGAACCATCTGTTCGGCCCCAAAGAAGTTCCCGAGGTCATGGTTGAACTGCATGGCCCATTGGCATGCCGGACCACCGTCGCCATCAAGCAGACCCTGCTGTTGCCTGGTGAGTTGCATCAATCCTGAAGCCCAAGACCAGAAAGACAAACCAGTGCGACCGACATCGCTCGCTTACCACATTCCGATCGGCCAGCCCGTCAGGCTGGGTTTCGCTGCTGCCGTGGCGGCTTCGATCTTTGTATCCGGGGTCGTCACGCGCAGGCGACGGTTCATCATCCAGTCAAACATCCGGTCTTTCATTTCGCTGCGAACCGCTGTGTGGGCCGGGTCGTGGCCGAGATCACGGCGTTCTTCGGGATCGTTGACGAGGTCGAACAGCATGGGCGGCGCGGATTGAAAATGGGTGTATTTCCACTCCCTCGTGCGCACCATGAAGCTGCGGGCCTGACTGCCTGAAAGACCCAGTGACACCCGCGCCGGTTTATTGCCGAAGCAGCCATCGGAAAAGACGCAGTCGCGCCATAGCTCTCCGGCATCGCCGGCGAGCTGCCCTGCCAGCGAGCGTCCCTCGAGACGGTGGTACATGGCTTCGCCGCCCGACATCTCCAGGAAGGTCGGCGCCAGATCGATCGCCTCGACGAAAGCGTCGTTGATCCCGCCACGGGTCGCATCGGCGCCTTCGCGGGGATCGGCAATGATCAGCGGCACCTTCACGATCTCCTCGTGATAGAGGTCCTTCTCGCCCAGCCAGTGGTCGCCAAGATAATCGCCATGGTCAGAGGTGAACACCACCACCGTGTTCTCGGCCATCCCCTGCTCTTCAAGAAACGTCATCATACGCCCGATGTGATGATCGACCTCTGCGATCAGACCCAGATAGGTCGGCAGGACGTTCTCGCGCACACCAGATTCGCTGAAGGTTTTGCTCTCCCAGTGATCCATGAATGCGGCATAGACCGGGTTGGGATCGGCGCGTTCTGCGTCGTCACGGTTTGCCGGTGGAACTTCCATGTCCCGGTAGAGGTCGTTCCAGGGCGCAGCAGCGATATAGGGCCAGTGCGGCTTGATGTAGGAGAGATGCAGGCACCAGGGTTGATCGCCTGCCTGCCGGACAAACTCCATCGCGCGATCGGTCATCCAGGCAGTTTCGCTGTGTTCGGCATGGACACGTGCGGGCAGATGGGCATAGCGCATCAGCCAGCCCGACAGCACCTCACCGCCCGGCCCTTCCGCCGCATTGGCGATTTCATGCCAGGGGTGATCGGCGCGATAACCCTGGTCCCACAGGAACCGGTTATAGGCTAGGTGCGGATCGAACAACGGCTCCGGGTAGAGCCCGTCATCCCGTTCGAAGGGTTCAAAACCGATCTCAGCCGCCAGCGCGCCAGGCCCTTCTTCCGCATCCAGGCCCAACCGGGCAAAGGCCGCCTCGTCGTAGACAAAGTGTGTCTTGCCGGCGAGTGCGACACGGTATCCCTGAGGCCGCAGATAATCGCCGATCCCCATTTCATCGGGGCGCAGGGCATAGCTGTTGCCGTGGCCGCCATGGCTGAAGGCATAACGCCCGGTATAGGTGGAGTTACGCGAGCCGCCGCAGACCGGTGCCTGGACATAGGCACTGGTGAACCGCACGCCACGCGCCGCCAGGGCATCGATTGCCGGGGTCTTGAGTTCGGGGTGGCCGGCACAGCCCAGGTAATCTGCGCGCAGCTGGTCGGCCATGATGAACAGGATGTTGGGTCGACCGGAATCGCCCTTGGCCTCATTCGATCCCATTGGCCACCTGAACTTCGCGCACGAAGGTGATGATCGATTGAATCTCTGCGAGCGAAAGCCCCTCGACCGGCTCCATGTCGCCATAGGGCCAGTGATGGGCGCGGGTACCATTCCGGATCGCCGAAACGAAGGCTAAATCGGCGTGATGGCCGGGTTCATAGATGCGGTGAATCAGGGGCGGCCCCTTTTCGCTCCCACTGCCGTTGGTGCCGTGGCAGATCGAACAATTTCTGCCGAACAAGGCCACGCCTGCCTCGGCCTCAGCCGACAACACAGGAAGCGTGACATCGACGATGTGATCATCGCCGGCGGCGCCGAAAGAGGCCAAAACGATCAAAGCAGGAAACAGCAACGGAATTTTATTCATAGGACCCAGCTTCCTTGCCAATGCGCCCGCTGACAAGCCTTCCCTCATTCCCGGTCAAAATTTCCCAAGCAACTGGCATGAAACCTGCGTGGGGTTTGGCACGCAGTGTTGATCAACCGGGGCCAAGCCCCAGACACAGAATGGATGACGCCATGGCTCTCTCGCAACGCTGGAACAGCATGTCCCGCCTCAACCGCACCCGCATTTCCATCAGCATTTTTCTTCTGGTGGGCATCGCTATCATGGCGTCGATCCCGGTGTTGGTGATTGAAGGCGTTATCTGACCCGAAACACCTGTCCCAACATGAGACATCAAAGCCCGCCAGCGAAACACGACGGCGGGCTTTGTCATTTGCAGCAAACAAAAACCGGGCAATCATGACCCGATCAGAAGAATGCCGAGTCAAACCTGCCTTGTATGCAGAACCGCGGTCGTGACTTATACAAGGGCACAAGCCCTTTGCTCCAGCCAGTCAGGCCCGTAACCATGCCGCACGAAACTTCGCTGATCGCCACCATCGTCATCGGCCTCGTGCTTGCGTTCATTCTGGGGGCGGTTGCCAACCGGCTGAAAGTTTCAGCCCTGGTCGGCTACCTCCTGGCCGGCGTGCTGGTCGGTCCCTTTACGCCGGGTTTCGTCGCCGATCAGGAACTTGCCCCTCAGCTGGCCGAGATCGGCGTCATTCTTCTGATGTTTGGCGTCGGCCTCCACTTTTCACTCAAGGATCTGCTCTCGGTCTGGGCGATCGCGGTACCAGGCGCAATCGTGCAGATCAGTTTCGCGACATTGCTGGGCGTGGGGCTTTCCCACCTGATGGGTTGGTCCCTCACAGCCGGTATTGTGTTTGGCTTGGCGTTATCGGTCGCCAGTACCGTGGTGCTGCTGCGCGCCCTGCAGGAACGCCGTCTGGTCGAAACCGAACGCGGACACATCGCTATCGGCTGGCTGATCGTCGAGGACCTCGCCATGGTGCTGGCTTTGGTCCTGTTGCCGGTCTTTGCGGATTTCCTGGCCAGCGATGGCGGCGAGGCGCAGGGCAGCAGCGAAATCATCCTTGCCCTCGCCCTCACGCTGGGCAAGGTCGCGGCGTTCGTCGCGCTGATGCTGATCGGCGGCAAACGCCTGATCCCCTGGATACTTCACTACATCGCACGAACAGGTTCCGAGGAGCTCTTCCGGCTGGGTGTTCTGGCGATCTCTCTTGGTGTCGCCTTCGGGGCCGCCGAACTGTTCGATGTTTCGTTTGCGCTGGGTGCATTCTTTGCCGGCATGGTGCTGAATGAATCCGAGCTGAGCCACGAGGCAGCGGCCGAAACCCTGCCCCTGCGCGATGCCTTCGCGGTGCTTTTTTTCGTATCAGTCGGCATGTTGTTCGACCCGTTCGTCCTGATCGAGCAGTTCTGGCCGGTGCTGGCCACGTTCGCCATCATCGTCTTTGGCAAATCGATTGCCGCCTTCCTGATCTTGCTCGCTTTCCGCCACTCCATCGCGACCGCTTTCACGATCTCCGCGAGCCTCGCCCAGATCGGAGAATTCTCCTTCATCCTGGCGGGGCTGGGCATGGCGCTGGAAATGTTGCCGGGGCAGGCGAACGACCTGATCCTTGCCGGCGCAATCCTATCCATCCTGGCCAATCCGCTGATGTTCTTCGGTTTCGACCGGCTGGGAAGCTGGCTGGAACGTCGCAAGGGCCCGTCTGAACTTGTAGAGGACGAGACCTCATTGACACCTGTCACGTTTAGCGATCACGCCGTCATTATCGGCTACGGCCGGGTCGGCAGTCGTGTCGGACAGGATATGCTTGCGCGGCGCGAACCCTTTGTCGTGATCGAAGACCAGCAGGCCGATGTGACCGCGTTGCATGAAAAGGGGATAGAGGCCATCGTCGGCAATGGTGCTGATGGAGACATGCTCGAAGCGGCCAACGTCGCCGGGGCCAAATGGCTGTTCATCGCGATTCCCGACATGTTCGCCGCTGGCCAGATCGCCGAACAGGCACACGCACTGAACCCCGACCTTCAGATTGTCGCGCGGGCACACAGTGATGCCGGCGTCGAGCACCTCCAGCAGCACGGCGCCGGGCGCATCATCATGGGCGAGCACGAGATTGCCCGTGGCATGATCGAACATGTCCTTGGCGGAACAGAAACAGCTCAGATCAGAAGTGAAACGGGGCTCAAGACGGCGACATGACCGCGCCTGCCGCCATCTTGGTCACGCCGTCAGCTGAACCTCCACCCTTGGGGAAATAGAGTGTTCGTGACGGCAATGCGAAGTCCGTTCCCGAGGCCGCGACAATCTCCTTGATCCTGAGGAGAACTTCTCCGCGAATTTCGTACCAGGCATCGCCATCATATCCCGCCGTCAACGCGAAAGCCTTGATTTCGATTTCCAGCGAAGACCCCCGTAACGAAAGAACCAAACCCGGCTAGTCTCCCGGTCGACCCTGGGATGGTCGTGCAGCATTTCGCGGATTTTCTCCAGGATGCTGCACAACTGATCGTTCTCGGTTTCGTAGCGAAGCCCGATGACTTCCAGGATCAGCATCTGTTCGCATTTTTTCCAGTTGACGAGTTCCAGGTTGGCCAGCTTCGCATTGGGGATCGATATGAGCGTGTCGTCGTCACCGCGAAACTGCGTCGAACGTACGCTGATTTTCTCGACCGTGCCGAACATGGTGCCGAAACTGCAGTAATCCCCAACCCGGATTGGTTTGTCGGTAAACAGGATGATCCCGCTGATGAGGTTCTCCAGGGTCGGCCTGATCGCGAGTGCGACGGCCAGGCCGCCAACGCCGAGACCACCCAGGAGAGGAATCGCATCGACCCCAAGGTCGCGCAGTCCGGTAACGAAGATAGCAGTCGCGGCCACGAGGGCCCCAATCCGGCAAAAACTCTCACAAGGCTCGCATCAATGCCGCCTTCCGAGACCTTGGCCGTGGAAAGAGTCGTTGTGGCCAGCGCCATACAGATGCGCCAAACCGCCCAACCGAAGAACATCATGGCAATGGCCCGGCCCATCGTGAGAACGACGGCCAGCAGATCGCCTGTGAGGTCCATATCCTGATCGAGGAAGGCGACCGCTGCTTCGACGCTGAACGCCGACACGATCGGCGCAAGCACCAGACCCCAGCTTCTGGTCCACGGACCGAGCGGCCGCGAGGCCGACCGTGCGACACGAAAAGCAAGGTGACAGAGGCACCAGGCGATCAGCGCAGTCAATGCCAGACCAATCCACTGCCAGCGTGTCTGATCCATATGGAGCACCATCAACTCTTCGGGCAACATCTTCACAACACGTCCGAGAACATTGGCACTGGGTACAAACTGTCCGGGTGTCGAGACATAGGCGTCGTGGAATCCAGGCGAGGATTCCATCGATTCGTACTCCAAGGAACCTCGCAACCCCGGGTCTTCGCGATAGGGAAGGTCACGGAGGGCATCGAAGGTTTCAGCCAGCCCGGCAACGGTTTCAGCGCTGAACAGGAACTCTGCGGCCCGCTCACCCTCCTGGATGAGTACGATCTCGATCGACAGGTCAGGCAATCTCCAGCGAAACGGCACCCCGTTTGTATCGACCGACGCAGCGGCGCTGCTGTCGGGCACGGAATCGATCGGCGGCAGGATTACACGGTCGAGAATCTCCTTGAGCAACAAAGCCGCCTCTATGGCAGCGTCCTCGCGGCTTGCCTCAGGCACATCCCTCAGATCAAAGGCTGTACCCGCCCGCCTCATGAGATCGCTAGCCCGGTTGTTTGCCACCCGCGCCTCGTCAATCGAGATTCCCGGCGGCGAAGCGTTCAGGGACGCCTCTACCTCGGTGGCGATTCGGTAGGCGTCATTGACGCTCAGGAGGAATTCCTCAGGCGTCGATCTGGGGCTCGAAGCGTCAATTCCAGTGTGGCGTTCGTTGAGCTGCCTCAGAAGCACGACGCTGTTCCCGTGCGACTCCAGCCACGCATCCAGGACGGGCTGCGCACCAGGTTTGTAGGGGAGATAAGCGACCTGGCGGTAGTAAAGGTCGAGGGCCTCGGTGGTGAGTGCGGAAAACACAAAGTCTCCGGCCCGCGCGCCCTCGAGTTCACGCCGAATACGGATGCGGGTGTTGGGGATCGTCCAGACGTCGATCTCTTCCGCCACCACCTCTGCCTCACCGGGCACGTCGTCGAGCGCGGGAAGATCAATGCGGTCGAGAATTTCACGCAGCATCAGGATGCGCCGCGTTTGCTCCAGGCTGGAACTTCCATAGGCCGTGGTGCTGAAATCCAGCATCTCCTGAAGGCCACGCAGAGCTACATAGACCTCGTCAGAGTTTTCCTCGCCCCCTGCCAGGCTTCGATTAGTTCCTCGGACAGCAGCAGGAAACTGCGAAGCGTGGCGCGCGGGCTGGCTGTATCGGCCAGGTGCAGCGGATTCTTTGCGTGCAGGACGTCCGATTCCTGGCCAATCGCGATCTGCGGCAACGAAAACGCTGTGAAAAGAACGACACAGATCCCGGCAAAGGCAATCCTGTAAGCACCGATGAACAACATTGAGACTCCCAAACCAATGGCCCCTTCCAGATTACGCTCAGAAACCCAGGGCCGCATGTTCAGGATCATACCACACGACCTATCCCGCTTTTGCGAGACATGCGTGCCGGTAAAATGATCATCATCCATGCGCCGTCCAGGTTGCAGTGACCAGCCGGTGCGGTCCAGACTGGCGGCCATCTCAACAAGCGGAATTTGTGATGCTCCCTGCCCCTGTGCTTCGTCTGCATGCCAAGGACAATGTGCTGATCGCTACCCGGGCAGTGGCGGCAGAAACATCTCTTGCCGACTTTGACCTTGTTACCCGTCAGGATATCCCTGCCGGTCACAAGGTTGCCGTGTCTGCGATTCCCATCGGGCAGCCGATACGCAAGTTCAGCCAGATCATCGGGTTTGCTTCGGTTGATATCGCGCCCGGCGGTCATGTCCATGTCCACAACTGCGCCATGGGCAATTTTGAGCGCGACTATGCGGTCGGCGCGGATGTCCGCAACATCGGTGTTTTGGCCCCGGCCGATCAGGCGACCTTCGAGGGATATGTTCGGCCCGATGGCCGGGTCGGCACACGGAATTACCTGGCGATCATGCCTTCGGTGAACTGTTCGGCCAGCGTCGTGCGCGCGATTGCCGATGCCTTCAATGCCGGTGGTGAGCTTGATGCCTTCCCCAACATCGATGGTGTCGTGGGGTTCACCCATGGCGGCGGCTGCGGGCAAAACTCTCATCCTGATTCCATGACCAACATGCATCGCGTGCTGTGGGGTTTTGCACGCCATCCCAATGTCGCGGGCGCTCTTCTGGTAGGGCTTGGCTGCGAAGCCAACCAGATCAGTTTCCTGCTCGATGCCTATGGGCCTGAAAGCACGGCTGGTTTTCGCACCATGAACATCCAGACCACCGGGGGAACACGAGCCACGGTGGAAGAAGGCATTCGCCTTATCCGCGAGATGTTGCCTGACGCCAACGCGGTGGCGCGCGAACGTGTCTGCGCCAGCCATCTCACTGTCGCGCTGCAATGTGGTGGTTCCGACGGTTATTCCGGCATCACCGCCAACCCCGCATTGGGTTCGGCGATCGACCGGCTGGTTGAACATGGCGGCACGGGGATTCTAGCTGAAACGCCCGAGATCTATGGCGCCGAACATCTGCTCACCCGTCGCGCGGTATCGCCTGAAGTTGCCGAAAAACTGCTCGAACGGATCCGTTGGTGGGAGGATTATGCCGGGGGCGGGCACAATCTCAACAACAACCCATCACCGGGCAACAAGGATGGCGGCCTCACCACCATTCTCGAGAAGTCCCTGGGTGCGGCGGCCAAGGGCGGCACGACCAATCTGGTCGATGTCTACCGTTATGGCGAACCGATCACCAAGAAGGGTTTTGTCTTCATGGATTCCCCGGGCTACGACCCCTGCTCGATCACCGGCCAGGTCGCCTCGGGCGCCAACATCGTTTGTTTCACGACCGGCCGGGGATCGGTCTATGGCTGCAAACCCGCGCCATCGATCAAACTCGCGACCAACACCGCGATGTTCACGCGCATGGAAGAGGATATGGACGTCAACTGCGGCCAGATTGCCGACGGCGAACAAAGTGTCGCCCGAAAGGGAGAGGAAATCTTTCAGCTCATCCTCGATGTCGCTTCCGGCAAAGCCTCCAAGAGCGAGGCCCTTGGCTTCGGCGATAACGAATTCATGCCCTGGGAAGTCGGTCCGGTACTCTAGCTCCTCAGAATCGCCTCGATCATGCGCTGGACATCAAGGCCCTCGCGCAGGGTCGCCATGGCATGGACACCTCCGGCCAACAGCGCATCCAGGCTATCGAGCTGTGCCTGGGCCGCAGCAAGGCGGGCACCGGCGGGGTCATAGGGTCGGTTGCGCGCGTGCTCTCGCCAGGTGCGATCGGCTGCCATTTCTTCCAGGCCGTACCAGTCGAACAGGCGCAGGGCGCCACGCTCGCCGGTAACAGTCCAATGCACAACTTCGGTCGCGCCGGCTTCGACCCTTCCGCGCACATGAACGGGAACCCCGCCCGCCTTGACTCTGATGTCGGCAGCGGTCTCGGCACCTTGGGCATCGTCCGGCCAGGTGATATCGGCATGAACCAGTTCGAGCGGCCCCAACAAACGGCGTGCCAGAAACAGCTTGTGGGTGACAACTTCGCGCACGAAACCGCCCTGTGCCCGTTTACACAGCCAGGCCGCGGCGATTTGCCAGCTTTCGGGCCATTGCGGAAACACGATCTCGACGCTGACCTGTTCGATCGCTCCGATGCGCCCGTTATCGAGCTCCCGGGCCAGAGCCACGGCAGCTGGAGCAGAGGCGTGGGGAAAGTTCATGGCTGCGGGATGGCCGTCACGTTCGATGCGTTCGACAACAGCACGCGCGGCAACGTCATCGAGCGCCAGGGGCTTTTCGCAGAACACCGCCTTGCCTTGTTCACAGGCAAGCTCGATGTAATCCAGATGGCTCGAAGGTGGTGAGGCGATATAGACGCAGGCGATATCGGGAAACGCAGTAACTTCGTCAACGCTCCCTGCACGGATCAAACCGGGTGAGGTATCCAGCGCCCGCTCCAACGCTGCATCAGAGGGGTCCCATGCGATGACAGCGTCGAGCCCATGATGACGCCCGATCTGGCCCAGCATGCGCGCGCCCATCACTCCCAGTCCGATCACGCCGATTCCTGCCATCACAATTCCCTCTTGTGGCCGCCACATGCTCGACAGTGTTGCCCGTTAGCCTGGTTTCTCTGCATTTTCCATGGGTGGGAGTTGGCCAACAGGCCCTTGCGAACGGTTCATCGCAACTTCGACGATGCCGGCCAGAACAACCAGGGTCGTACCAATTGCTTCACGCCAGCCAAAGGGTTCATCGGTCAAAAGTGCTGCGCTGATCACACCGACCACGAGTTCGGAAAGGATCAGGATACCGAAGATTCCGGTCCCGATCTGTTGCGGGGCCCAGAAGACAAAAGCGGTTGTCGGAAGCACGAACACCACCACGAGGACCAGCAGAAACGGCAGGTTCGCCTCGATCGCGTCGAGCGTTGGGATGGTTCCGATCACATCTGACATGAAGGGATACTGGAAAGCAGACGATACGATGCAAAACACGACAACCATGAAGAGGAGCGGAAAGACATCCTGGGGTTGATCGATCTCTGTTCTCACCGCCCCGGCCGCGATCAACACGCCCCCGAACAGACCAAACCAGTCGCCCAGTTGTGACGGCACAGGCAGCCCAACGTCGAGCCCGACCGCGATCCAGACACCACTCAACGCCAGGGTGATGCTCACCGCACGCGGCCGGGCCGGGCGCCGTTTCAGAAAGACGACTTCGAAGAGCGTGGCCCACAAAGGGGCCAGGTAGAAAAACACCAGAGCCCGAACGACGTCGGTGAGGAGGAACGAGTTCGCGTAGAACATCGCACCGCTGCCAAGCAACACACCACAGGCCCAGTATCGCAAGCCGATCTGCTGGCCTTTCATCAGGCGCCAGATTGCGATCGGCAGCAGTACGGCCAGACAGATCAGCCATTGCGCCACGGTGCCCCAGCCGCCGGTCATACCGGCCTCGACCAGCAGCCGTTGCGGCAACCAGTAAAGGCCCCAGCAACCGGCTGAGACAAACACGAAAAAGCAGATCAGGATGAAACGTGGATGACGCAATGAAGACTCCTACGCGTACATCGCGCTTCCATTGGGCTGGATACGTAGCCTTAATTGAATTCCAGAGGAAGTTTGACGCTTCACTGAAGGGCGGCGAGAAGATGACGCCCGCGCTATCAGACCGTTTTGAAAAGCCCGCACGAGCGCTTTGGCCACATTCAGAAACCGCTGGCCGTCGCCCCATGGTTGGCGGTCGCTCACAGCAACAGTTGATCGTTCCGCACAACGATCCAATCACCAACGAGCGAACCCCCTGATGATCAATCGCTCAACGACACTCGCAAAGCTTCAACAGTGCAGCAGACGGCACGACGCGATGATCGTTGCCTGAGCCTCACAAGCTTGAGGCCCCATACCGTCACCTGCAGTTGCCATATCGAATGCAGGGGTCAGGTCCGTCAGTTCATCACTGTCAGAACCGTGGACGGGCACAACGGCTGTGCCGACCAGATCCGTGAAGGAAGCTTGCATGGGTCTTACTCCTCAGGGGATTGGGTCCTACTTCTCCCGCACACGCACCCAAGGACTCCAGAAGGCACGTCAGGCTGCGCCAAGTACAACATGCCCGTTCGGAGTGTGTCCAGATCAGTCCAGGGGTCGGCCCGATCCATCAGACACCAACCGCGGCGGCGGACCACCAGCAGCCGATCTTGTCTTCCTTCACCGGGGCAACTGTGTCGATGCAATGTTTCATGCGTTAATAATCGCAGGTGCATGTCGCAGGGGAGCCAGGAACATGAACGTCCGCAAGACCGTGCTGATCAAGGAAACCATTGAGGCCGACGGGGTTGGCAGGCCGTGCGACCCGATTACGCGGGTCGCCGCTCTGGCGGTCATCGCAAACCCTTTTGCCGGACGTTTTGTCGAGGACCTGTCGCCGCTTTTCGACATCGGAGGTGAACTCGGCGAACGGCTGATGACAGAGGCTGTAACAATGCTGGCGGGCGCGCCGGTCAGCTATGGCAAGGCAGCCATTTTCGGCGTTGCCGGCGACATGGAACACGGTGGAGCGGCAATCCACCCGAAGCTGGGCAAGCCGATGCGCTCGACCGTTGGAGGTGGCAAATCACTGATCCCCTCGAACGTGAAGGTCGCAGGCGCAGGCGTGGCCATCGACCTGCCGCTGGGTCACAAGGACGAAGCCTGGTCGTTCGACCATTTCGACACCATGACGGTGATGATCGCCGATGCGCCACGCCCCGATGAAATCGTGGTGTGCATGGCTGTCTCCGACGGCGCCAGGCCCCATCCCCGGGTAGGCAGCGAACCGGTCGCAGACTGAGGCCGGAACATGTGCAAGGCCATCGTCGCCTGCTACGTTATGAGCATCGAAGTCATCGCCGGAAGGCCTGCCTGGAGATCCCATGTCGCTTGACAGCGCAAGGCCAGACGTCGCGATCCGGCGTCTGGCGATGCTCTCGGACGCCGAGTGCCGCGCAATCCGGGACCAGGTCCACGCGCTGCGCCCGGATTGGACGGCCAGGGATTCGCGGCTGCCCTTCCATACCCTCGGTTCGGCTTCGTATCTCGATGCTCCGGCTGGCCGGTTCGAGACCTATTCGGCGGCGGCCGGCCGCACCAACGCGATTCTCGGTGAACACTTCGCACCGCTTCTGGATCGGCTCCGCGCCACACTCGAACCCGTGCTTGGCGGCCCCGTCCGCCACGATCCCCGGCTGGCCCTGCCCGGATTTCACGTCTTTCTGGCCGACCCCGCATTCACCCGGCCCGTCGCCGATGTTCACTACGATCTCCAGTTCGAGCACCTGGACTGGTCGCCACACGACCCGATCGAACCCAGACGCCAGCTCTCTATGACGCTTGCCATCCGCCTGCCGCACGCGGGCGCCGGGCTTCGCGTCTGGGACATCGATCGCCGCCACCTTGATACGCTCTCAGCCGACGAGCGCAGTGCGCACATGCAGCGCAACCACACCGCAAAGGTCCACGACTACCGGACCGGCGAACTGGCGCTGCATTCCGGCTATCTCCTTCACCAGATCGAACCGGCGCGCGGCTACCGCGAGGACGACGAACGCATCACACTTCAGGCTCACGCCATGCCGGCCGGCGACGGCTGGATCCTCTACTGGTAGCTGTGGCCCCGAACACGATGAGTCACCAGGCCCTGCCCCCGACTGACCGACTGCCCTTCATCGGCGAACTCGAGGCACGGGCGTCAGCCATTCGCGACGAATACCTCCACCTCGAGCACGACCTCTTCGCCGCATGGCCCGAAACTGAACTCTACGACACCGGCTGGGAGGTATTCGGCTTCCACTTCCTGGGCAAGCGACGGAATCTCAACTGCCCTTGCCGAGTGGCGCGAGCTTTCTGCGGCATGACGGGCGCCAGATGGCCGATCTTCCTAGACCCGTTTGTTTTAGTCTGACACCACCTGAAGGAAAGTCCTATCTGGTTCCGAACAGCTATCACATCGTTCGCTTCGACGGCCCGGATGAGGCCTTCAGGATTCATCTTCCCGAGACCGAGCTGAACCGGATCGAGCCCGTTTATCTCTCCTTGGGAATTGATAAGACC
>JABIUG010000380.1 GCA_018700655.1 Rhodospirillaceae bacterium
CAGGACATGATCGGCGTCGGGCCAGTCGAAGCCAACGCGCGCGGCGCGTTTCTGGAGTTTGGCGGCACGGGTGAGGGCGGGTAGCCCACCTGTGACACCGTCCAGGGCAGAAGGCTTGCGGCCTTCACTCTGCGCCAAAGCGGTGCGTTCGGCGGCCTTCTGGGTTTCCCAGTTTACGGTCTGTGCATCGGCGTCATCGATCCCTGTCTGATCGCCAAAGACATGGGGGTGACGCCGGGTCATCTTGTCGCTGATCGCGCGGGCAACATCGTCGAAGGCAAAGTGACCGTCTTCGGACGCCATCTGGCTGTGGAAAACGACCTGGAACAACAGGTCACCCAATTCATCCTTCAGGCTGGCCCAGTCTTCCTTCTCGATCGCATCGGCGACCTCATAGGCTTCCTCGATCGTATAGGGCGCGATCGTGGCGAAGGTCTGTTCGACATCCCAGGGACAGCCGCCATCGGGATTGCGCAACTGCGCCATGATCGCGAGCAGTCGCGGGAGGGGATCGGTGTTGTCAGATATGGTCATGGCACGACCTTGGCCAATGGACGGCGCTGCTGCAACCGGCGAACATGCTGCCTGAACAAAGTCTGGGGATCGCATGTCCGTACTCATCACCAACGCCACTCTGATCACCGTGGACGACGACGACCGCGTCATCGAAGACGGCGCGATCGCCATCGATGACGGCCGCATAACCGATCTGGGGGCGACACCGGAGGTTCTGGTGCGGAACCCGGCGCCCGGGCGCACCATCGACGGGGCGGGCAGGGTCGTCGCGCCGGGTTTCATCAGCACCCACACCCATGTCGGTTACACGATCTTTCGCGGGCGGGCCGAAGACCACGGGCTGAACTGTGTCGTGGGCATGTACATCCCCATGAACACGGTGCTCCAGCGCGAGGAACGCTGTGCCGTGGGCTCGCTCACTTACGGCGAACTGCTCCGCAGCGGCGTCACCACGGTGCTCGAGATGGAGGAGGATGCCGACGTCTATGCGCCCTTTGTCGAGAGGCTGGGCATCCGCAGCGCCATGGGAATCATGACCTCGGACGCCGATGCCGATGCCTTCACCCGTGGCGAATATGTCTTCGACCCCAAAGTGACGGAAGCCGAGGTCAAACATGCGGTCGAGTTCGCCGAGACCTGGCATGGCCGCGCCGATGGCCGCATCACCGTGATGATGGCGCCCAACATGACGATCAACGTCTCGCCCGAACTGCTGCGGGCCAGCCGCCGCGAGGCCGATCGCCTGGGCCTGCGCCTGACCAGCCATTGCGGCTGGGGTGAAGAGGAGTACGACATTGTCAGCGAACTCCACGGCGTCAGCCCGTTCGAATACCTGCGCGACAACGGCCTGCTTGCACCCGACACCGTGATCGCCCATGGCTACGTCACCGACGAACACAACACCGATGTTTTTGCTCATTCCGGCGCATGCTTGGCCCATTGTCCGCTGATGAACGCGACACGCGGCCAGATCGCGCCGCTGCTCGACTATCAGAAGCGTGGCATTCCGGTCAGCCTGGGCATCGACAACATGTATGGCGATTACTTCGAGGTCGTGCGCGCGGCCGTCCTGATGGCCCGGATCAAATCAGCCGATGCCACCGCGATCCTCGCCGCCGATGCCCTGCGCCTCGCGACCATGGGCGGGGCAAGGGCCCTTGGCATGGAAGACGAGATCGGCTCGCTCGAAATCGGCAAACGCGCCGACCTGATGATGGTGGATTACGGCACCTTCGGCCTGCGCCCCACGCTCGATCCCGTGCAGAACCTCGTCTACCACGCCCATGCCAGCAATGTGGAGCTGGTCATGGTCGATGGCCGCATCGTCGTTGAAGAGCATGGCCTCGTTCACGCCGACGGCCGCGAACTCGCGGCTTCAGCCGAAAGCAATGCCCAGGAAGCCTGGGGCCGCTTCGTCGCCAAATACGGCGGGATTGCTGCGCGCTAGGGAAGGCAACCAGTCCGCCAACACCTCCGTCATCACCCGGCTTGACCGGGTAATCCATCCCGGATGATCCGCATCACGCACCGCCTGTAATGGTATCGAGGGCGACAGCATGGATGGCCCCATCAAGTGGGGCCATGACGGAATGTAGGGAGAAGGGCGCACCTGGGGATCGGAAACGCTTTCATCACCAACTGTTAAGTGTCATCCCGGCCGCAGCGTGGCGCAGAGCGGGGACCTCGATGGGCGAGTGCTGAACACTCGAGGGCCCGGATCGGCGCGGCTGGAGGCCGCTTGTCCGGGGTGACACGGTCGGTGAAATGCGCGCCTCAGCGCTTCTGGTACTGCTTCGCGCCGAACGAGACGGCCCAGCTTTCTTCGGAGAAGCCGGTCACGACATCGGCTGAAGCCTCGATGTCGCGCGCGATGGCCGGGCGTTGCGCCATATTGTCATACCAGCGTTTGACGTTGGGGAAATCGTTCAGGTCCTGCTGTTGGCGTTCGTGCAGGCGGCACCAGGGAAAGATCGCCATGTCGGCAATGCTGTAGCCGTCGCCGGCGACATGGTCTTTGTCGGCGATCTGGTGGTCGAGCACGCCATAGAGCCTTGCGGCCTCGTTGCGGTAGCGGTCCTGGGCATAGGGCAGGACCTGGGCGCCGGCTGGGTTCATCGGGGCATAGGCGAGGAAGTGGTGGGCCTGGCCCAGCATCGGGCCGAAGCCGCCCATCTGCCAGAACAGCCATTGCGTGACATCCCAGCGCAGCACCGGATCAGCCGGGCAGAACTTGCCGGTCTTCTCGGCGAGGTATTGCAG
>JABIUG010000381.1 GCA_018700655.1 Rhodospirillaceae bacterium
CGGCTGACCCGCATTCGCCAGGCGATGGCAAAGGCCAAAATCGATTGCCTGTTCCTGTCTTCGCCCGAGAGTATGTACTACCTCTCCGGCTACGTCTGCATGTGGTACCACACCGAAAGCCCGCTGGAGTGGAGTGCGACTAACGGCATTGCCGTGCATGTCGACCATGACCGTTTCATCCATTTCGAGACCGAACGCGAAGCCGTCGTGACACGCACGTTTTCCTGCTCGAAGGACACGCGCTATTTCCCCAAGGACAGCTATCGCGACGGCATCGGCTTCGTCGCCGATGAACTAAAGGCCGAGGGCTGGTTGAAGGGCAATCTCGGGCTTGAGATGTATGCCATGCGTCCCAACCGTGGGGTTTCCGACCGGTTCCAGGCTGCTTTCGAGGAAGCCGGGGCCGACGTGATCGACGGCAGCGCCATCCTGCGCGAAGTTCGCTGGGTGAAGTCGCCCGCCGAGATGGCCTGCCTCACCGAAAGCGCACGCATCGCCACGATCGGGCTCCAGCGTGCAGCAGAAGTCTTGCGCCCTGGTGTCACCGAACTCGAGGTTCAGGGCGAGATCACCCTGGCTCTGGCCAAGGCTGGGGGTGAACTCCAGGCCCAGATGATGCCGGTGCTGTCGGGCAAGAAGTCGCTTGCGACGCACGCGCTAGCGACCCGGCGCAAGATGCAGGTCGGCGAGACTGTCGCGCTCGATGTCTGCGGCGTGCACAAGCGCTATCACATCAATGCGGCACGCACCTTCAGCCTGGGCGAGCCGGCGGCCGATGTGAAGGATGTCACGGATCGTGCCGCGGCGGTGATGGACGTCGTGCGTGACTGCCTGCGCACCAACCTGCCGGTGCGAGAGCTCAACGAGAAGGTCAAGGCCCATTACGACAAGGAAGACCTGTGGACCAGCCGCGGCTGGATCGGTGGCTACGAGATGGGCATCGCCTTCCTAAGCGACTGGGTCGGCAACTTTGTCTATGACCCCCTGTCGGAGAAAAACGCCGATCGCCTGTTTGAAGCGGGGACGGCGGTAAACCACGAAATCCAGGTCTTCATGCCACGCCATGTCGGGCAGTTCTTCATGATCGAGTCGCTGCTCTTCGAGGAATCGGGCGCAAGTCTTGCCACGCCTGATGTTCCCTACAATCTGATCGTCGTGGAGTGAGGCCGGCCCCGGCCTGACCGCGCCAGATCCCAGAACGACAAGACGCCCCTTCCCGTTTCGGGAAAGGGCGCTGCACGGCGTTGGTATCGGTTAGGGGGTGGGCGTTACCTGCCGCGCACCCAGAAGGCCAGACCGGTCAGGAGAAGGACGCCGACCACGATACCGGCGATGACCGGGTCGACGCCACTGATCATGTGGGTGATGTTGCGTATGGCGCGGGTGGCGTTACCGAACAGGCTGCCGCCGTCGTGGTTGCTGCCGAATAGCATCATGGCAACAGCTGCGCTGCCCATGATGATGGTGACTGCGGCTAGGACTTTACGAATGTTTTTGATCATCGGGTTGTTCCAGGCCGTGCTCTCGAGAACGTCGGTGAACGCCATGATTTTGTCTCCCTCCGGTAACCCCGCTGCCTCACAATTGAGGCCGGAGGCTTTGCGTCCCGGTGTCGCCACCGGTTTGCCGTTTCGGGGACCTGTGTCCCGTCAAGGATGAGATTGGTTTCAATTTTATCAAAACCAGTGACAAAACGCACATTTTGGAAGTCATAGGCCCGAATCAACATGATTTCGGTGATGAAGATCACCCTTGAATCCTCCATTTCGCCCGCGCGCATACTTGTCCTACAGTCCTGCCACACAGAAAGGAGATGATCATGGCGATCTGGGTGCGGGGCGGCAGGCTCTATGACGTAGTTGCAGGGAGCTACAGAGACGGTGACATCCGGATCGAGGACGGCCGCATCGAGGCGATCGGGGCCAGCGGCGCTCCTTTGGGTGATGACCAGGTGATCGACGCTGCCGGCGCTTTCCTGTTTCCCGGGTTCATCGACTGCCATGTCCACCTGTGTATGCCGACCGAAGGCGGCAATCCCGACAATCCCTGGGCCGGCAAGCTGCCGGGCGAAACGGCGATCTATGCCGCCCATGCTGCCGAGTGGACCCTGATGGGCGGTGTCACCACGGCGCGCGATGTCGGCGGCTGGGATTATCACGAGATCGCGGTCAGGAACCTGATCAACCAGGGCAAGCTCAGGGGGCCACGGCTCTTTTGTGCGGGCAAGCTGCTTTCGATCACGACCTCGACGACAGCGTACTATCCCGGCATGTATGACACCGCCAACGGCCCCGACCAGGTCCGCGCGATGGCGCGCAAGCAGCTTGCCATGGGTGCTGACCTGATCAAGATCATGGGCACCGGCGCGCTCACCAGCACGGAATACGAGGATGCCCGCGCGATCCAGTATCAGCTCGAAGAGGTCAAGGCCGCAGTCGCGATCGCCGAGGAAAACTTCAAACACTGCGCCGCCCATGCCCATGCCTGCGAAGGCATCCGCAATGCCGCGCTGGCCGGCTGCCGCAGTGTTGAACACGGCAGCTTCGGCGACGAGGACACCTATGCCTTGATGGCCGAGAAGGGGACCTATCTCGTGCCGACCGTGTGCGTACATTCGGCTCTGATGGCTGACAACCAGGCCAACGCCAACCTGCTTCCCCATATCCGCGATCGCTACATCGCGAGCGAGGACCTGCATCTAAAGAACGTCGCCCTGGCCCATCGGCTCGGTGTTTCGGTCGCGATGGGAACCGATGCCGGCACACCCGGCAACCACCACGGCGACAACATGCAGGAGATCGAGCGCATGGTAACGGGTGCTGACCTCTCAGCCCAGGATGCGATTTATGCTTCGACCATGGGTGGCGCCTCGCTGCTCCGTCGCGAGGACGACCTGGGCTCGCTCGACGTCGGCAAGTTTGCCGATGTCGTCGGTTTCGCCGCCGATCCGCTCACCGACATCCACGCCATCCGCGATGTCGGCTTCGTCATGAAAGGCGGCGAAGTGATGCGCGACGAACTCCACTGAGGATCCCCCGCTATGACCGCCCGCCTGACCGACAGCCAGATCGCGCAATACCACGAGGACGGGCTTGTCATCCCCGACTGGGGTCTGCCCGACGACGTGCTCGGCCGCCTGCGTGACAACTACGACCAGCTCCTTGCCGCCAATCGCGAGGCGGAAGGCGCCAGCGAGGACTTCATGGTCGGCGTCCACATTGCCGATCCCGGGCCGATGGGCGTGCAGGGCATGCCCGATCTGCTGGAGGTCATCCGCCAGCCGGATATCCTCGACATGGTCGAACATGTCGCCGGACCTGACCTCATCCTGTGGGGTACAACCGTGTTCGGTAAACCGGCTGGCACGGGCAAGACGACACCCTGGCATCAGGACGGCGACTACTATCCGATCGAACCGCTTGAGACGACGACTGTGTGGGTCTCGCTTGATCACGCCCGACCGGAAAACGGCTGCATGCGCTACATCGCGGGCTCGCACAGGGATCACCGGCTGTTTCCCCATCACTGGAACGAAGACCCCGGTTTCACGCTGTTTCAGGAGATCGACGACGAGTTTGCGCCCCGGGAGAAGGCGCGTGATATCGTTCTGGAACCCGGTCAGATCTCGATCCATGACGTCTATCTCGTCCACGGCTCGGACGCGAACCGGTCAAACGATCGCCGCGCCGGGCTTGTCTTTCGTATCATGCCGGGTACCAGCCACTACAACCACGCCGCGGCAGCCTCCAGTGCGAACCCCA
>JABIUG010000382.1 GCA_018700655.1 Rhodospirillaceae bacterium
CGGCGGGGTTCGACCGCTCTCGCCCGATCAGCCAACCATTGCCGGCCCGGCCTATACCCTGCGCTGCCTGCCGTACCGTGAGGATCTGTGCGATCCTGCCAAGCTGGGCGATAGCGAGAGCAGCCAGCGCCAGACGATCGAGGAAGCACCACCCGGCAGCGTCATCGTGATCGAAACGCGTGCTGACACTTCGGCAGGCGTCATGGGCGATATCCTGGCAACACGCTGCAGAACCCGTGGCGTCGCAGGCATGGTCACGGATGGCGCAGTTCGCGATATTTCAGGCATGACCGCAAGCGGTTTCCCGGTCGTCTGCGCAAGTGCGACCGCACCCGCCAACATCGCTTCATTCAGCGACGGCGGACGCCAACTCGCCATCGCCTGCGGTGGTGTCTGCGTCGTTCCCGGCGATGCCATCATCGCCGATCAGGACGGCGCCATCGTCATCCCCGCCGATCTGGTCGAAGCGGTCGTCGATGATGGCGAGGAACAGGAAGACTTCGAAGCCTGGGTGCTCGGCGAGGTCGAAGCCGGCCGGAAAATCTTCGGCCTCTACCCGCCCGATGCCGAAACCAGGGCGCGCTATGAGGCCCACCGCGAGGACAAACCATGAGCACAGCACGGATCGATGCCCATCATCACCTGTGGCACTACACGCGCGGCAAATCAGCGTTCCTTGATGCTGAGGAATACACCGCTATCCAGCAGGACTATGAAGCCCAGGAGTTGGGCGAACTGATCGAAATACACGGCTTCGACGGCACGGTCGTGGTCCAGGCGGATCAAACCCTGGAGGAAACCCGTTTCATGCTGGCCCAGGCCGAGCAGAACGCCTTCATCAAGGCAGTGGTCGGCTGGGTTGATCTGGGGAATCCTGCTTCAATCGAAGTTCTGGAAAGCTGGGCCGGGCATCCCCTGTTTCGTGGTATCCGACCGGAGTTCACAGGTGATGCGGTCCTCGTGCCTGAACACGCCGAGGTCATCGCCGCGCTCGAACGCCTCGGCCTTGGCCTCGACCTCATGGCGTTTCCCGGCGAGATCGGGACGCTTGTCACCCTGGCCGGGCGTCACCCCGATCTCTCGATCAACCTCAATCACTGTGGTTATTCCGAACACGGCGACGACAGCCTGGAGCCCTGGCGCAGCGAGATGCGTGCTCTTTCCGAACAAACCGATGTCACGGTCAAATTTTCCGGCGTCATGTGGAGACTGCCGCCGCATTGGCGCAACGACCTGTTGTTTCAGGCCTTCGATCATCTGCTGGAGACTTTCGGGCCCGGCCGCCTGATGTGGGCCAGCGACTGGCCTCACATGGAAGCCCATTCAAACTATGCCGAATGGACCAGCCTGAGCGGCGACTACCTGTCACGCCTGAGCGACACCGAACAGGCCGCGATCTTCGGCGCCACCGCCACGCGTACCTACCGGCTCTGACGCTGCCAGGGCCAATCGGGGGCTTACACTTCTTCTCCCCCCTCACCCCGGCCCTCTCCCCGCGGGGGAGAGGGGGAAAGCCGAGCGATGCTCAGGCGGCTTCGGCCATGCGGCAGTAGCAGGATGCGCGGACGGGGACGTCGCAGCGGGCGGAAGCCAGATCAAAACGCTGCTTGATGATGCGTGCCTCGCCCTTCTCGCCGCGCCGGACAAGGCATTCGTGCAGGCCGTGCAGGCTCCAGACGTTGTCGGGATGCTGGCAGGGCCGGCGCAGGGTGTCGTCAAGACCGAGATCGGCACGATAGACAGCTTCGGCTTCTTCGTAGTGTTTCTGCTCCATCAGGAGCGCCCCCAGCGCATGGCGGGTCGGCTGCATCCAGGCCCAGGGTTCGTCATAGGGCAGATGATCGTCGATCTCGACCGACTTTCGCAGGTGATCGAAGGCGACATCGTAATTGCCCTTGCGGTATTCCAGCTCGCCCAGAAGCATCTGTTCGGCGACCGAAAGAATATCGAGGGCGGTGTTGTTGAAGAGTCGGCGGGAATCCGGCACCCGCGCGACGGCTTCGTAGAACAGAACACGCTCGGCCTCGGCTTCAGCGACACGGTTCGTGGCGGCATAGGCAACGGCACGCGTGTAGCGGATCGTGGCAGTGGTCACGCAGTAAAGTTCGGGATCGTCAGGCAGCGGTTCGTCGAGAATCTCCTGCCATTTTCCGAAACGGATCAGGACATGTTGCTTGATCGGGATATAGGCCTCGAGCCAGTCGGCATAGGGTGGATTGCCGACCTCAAGCACCTCTTTGGGCGTCGTTGCGATCATCTCTTCGGCCGCCTCTATGGCGGATTTGTACTGCCCCAGAAACATCGCGCCATAAGCCTTGAAGTGATAATCGTGCGCCCGGTAGCCGGTGTAGAAGTTCACCACCCCTTCGCGCTCGACAAACATGCGATCGGCGACAACCGCGGCATGGTTGCGTTCGACAACGGCCTGGTAGTTGCCGCACAACACATCGATATGGGTCGGCATGTGCCGCAGGTGGCCGGAATCGGGCATGGTGTCAAAAAGCGCATCGCCAGACTTCAAAGCCCGTTCGGGATGGGGTGACATCTCCATGACATGAACATGCATGTGGAGCAGTCCGGGATGACGCCAGGCGCCATCGACGGAATCGAGCGCACCTTCTATCACGGCGATGATTTCGGGTGTCGAGGCGCCCTCTGCCATCTCACCGCTATCAAGGTCCCAAAGCGCCCAGGGCGTGCGGTTCATCAACGCATCGGCATAGAACGTGACTGCGTCGAGGTGGTCGACGTGTTTGTCGTAGACCGGGTGCATCGCCTCGGCAAAGGCGTCGTTCCAGGCTTCATAGTCTTCGCCTTCGAGCGGATACCGTTCGACCAGGGCGGCACAAAGTGCCTGCTCGAGATCAGAGGCATTGGCCGACATCTCCAACGCACGGCGGCTTTCGGTGCGGCAGCGTTCCAGGCTGACGGGCCGTTCCTCCTCGCCGAAGTCGGGCCACTGCTTGTTGTAGTTGGGCCCGGCGGCATAGGCGATGCCCCAGACTGCCATGGCACATCCGGGATCGGCGGCCAGCGCGCGCTCGAAACAGGCCACGGCCTCTTCATGGTTGAAGCCGTAACACCACGCCAGCCCGCGATCGAACCAGGTCTGGGCCTCGGTCGACGCTGTGGTCACCGGGCAGCTGTGATCACCTAGGTCAAAATAGTCGCTCATGCCTTGTCTCCTTTTCGCGGCCCGCTCACGGCAGCGGCCGCACCATTAAAACTTCGTCGACGTAGGTGTCGCCGATCTTTGCGGCGTGCGGTTCGACACCATAACTCGTGAACCCGGTGCTTTTGTATAGGCCCATTGCTGCAGTGTTGCCGACCACCACAGACAGATGCATCTGCTCTACCGTTCCGGTGGCATCGTCGATGACCTGATCAACCAGCATCTTCCCGATTCCCCGGTGGCGATGCCCCGGGCGCACATACATGCCCCACAGCGCTCCACGATGGGCCTGTTTCGCGCCCGGCATCGCATACCATCCGGCTACACCTGCCAAAACATCGCCGTCGAACACACCAAACACCGCCGAGCGATCCAGTCTCTGTCCGACTTCGTCCAGCGCCTTGCTGCTCTCGTCTTCAAGGCGCGCGCCGAATGATTCCAGGTGACCTTCCAGGGCCTCCAGCCGAATCTCCTGGTAGAGCGCGGCATCACCACGGTCCAATTTTCGCAGCTCAACCATCGGGTAAGGCAGGCATCACGCCGCGGCCCTCTTCTCAAGATAGTCCCGGCACATTTCGATCAGCCGTTCGCGCCCGAAGCTGGGATCGTGCCCGGCATGCACGATGCTGACCGGCAATTCCATCAGCCGTTCCATCGTCTTGCAGTAGTCGTTGATGTCGCTTTCGGGGAGCATGTCGAGCAGCGGGCCGTCATAAGCTGCATCGCCGGAGAACAACGTCCCGGTATCGGCTTCCCACAGGCCGAAACTGCCCGGCGAATGGCCCGGAAGATGCAGGACCTCGAAGTGCCGGTTGCCGATCGAGACCTCGTCACCGTCATCGACCACGCGGGTCGGTTTGGCCGGTTCAACCTTGTAGGCACGTGGGTCATAACCGGCATGCGGCAGGGCGTCGATCAGGCATTCGGAAATCTGGTAACCGGAGTCTTCAATGCATTTGGCGAGTTCGGGATCCGTGTCCTCGCGGTAGAGCGAGAACCGGTTATCGGCCTCCTCCATGATCGCAGCCTCGTGTTTGCCCACGATCCGGTGTTCGAACTCGTGCAGGCTGCCGACATGGTCGAAATGGGTATGGGTCGCAAACGCGACGACGCCATGGCCGAACAGGTCCTGGATTGCCGGTTTCAGCTCAGTCACGCCCATGCCGGTATCGACCAGCAGGTCGGTTTCCGAACCTCTGACATGCCAGATGTTGCAGCGCGCCAGAGGGTCGACATGGGGCTCCCAGATCAGCGTGATGTCGTCATCAATCCTCTTGCGCTCAAACCAGCGCTCGGCGATCTGGAAGGTCATGATGTTCTCCTGCTCAATGCCCCGTCATCATAGCGCTGACATATCGCAGAAGATACGGCAGCGAATTGCTACTGAGGCTCAAAGTTTGACAGTCTTGGCCTACTCACCGGGGGCTTACTGAGGGTCAATCTCAATACGTCGTCCAGATCCAATCGGGGTTGACGTAGAGAGCCCGGTCATCGAAGGGGTCGACAAAGGCGTAGAGGGCAAGATCGGTGATATCCAGGCCAGAGACTGGGTCGTGGCGAAACTGGCAGCTGTCGATGGATGAAGCGCAGTTGTCGCCCAACACACAGATATCCGGTGATTCGAGGATCATGTCATAGGGTTCGATGTTCCAACCTGTGCCCTCGCAATAGACGATTAGGTTAGTCATGTCGCCATCGATGCCGACCAACACGAAGCCGTCGGCCTCGACACGAACTCGATCACGAGGGAAGGCCACGATCCGCTTCAGATAAGCTTCCAGCGAACCATTCCGGTCTCGCATGAACACCACCACGGAACCACGCGAGAGATCCGGACTATCTGGAGGATGCCTCGTGTATTCCCATTGAGAGGGCCATTGTTGTGCCACCACCAGAGAACCACGCGGAATGGCCGGCTCCATGGAACGGGACTCGGCAGTAAAGAGCTCAACCGCCCCCAGAAGAAGCTTGATGGCTGTATGCCGGTGAGGCGGGGAGCCGACGAGCATGGCGACCGTCAACACGATTGCTACACCACCCAGGACAGCTGCGGACCAGAGGGCGAGGCGTTTCACGGCAGCGCGTCCGGTATCTCATGACAACGGAGAAAGTTCGCGACCTGATCGGATGAAGGAGCCGGCACGACGAGTGTAGGAACCGCCGCTTGCGGCGCGATCATCACGGCACGTTCCAGCGCTCCGATCACTTCCGATTCATCACCATCGAGCAACGCAACGACCGTCATGCCGTGACGCTGGAATTCGGCGACCTGATCAGCGACACCGGCCATCCAGCGGGCGATGGCGGCGCGACCCAGGCTCTCGGGCGGCAGGGCGACGATGCCCCAACCATACTCAACCAGTAGATCCATCAGATCGGGTTGGTTGCCGCGGGGATTAAGCACTGCGTCGGCCACGAGCGCGATGCGGCGACTGCGGCGGTCGTTGTTCTTCATGAAACACCGACCAGTACCGCATCGATCTCGGCCAGGGCGGTTTTTTCGTCGCCATCGGGCATGTCGGTCGTCATCGCGGTCACGCGCGGTTCGGCGATGCCACGCTCGGTCAGTTTGGCCAGCAGGATTTCAACGAAGATGCCCTTGCCTCCCACGATGTCGCTGTCGAAGTCACCGGGCTTGTCCGGGCGCCCGCCCCAGTCGGAACCCGAAGAGGTAAACCGCACGCCACAGCTCGGGCTGCCGTCGACCCCGACCAACACGACCTCGGCGTCGCCACCTGCCAGATCGTGTGCGATCAACGTGGCAATCGGATCAACCAGCGCGGAACAGTGACGCCGATAGGCCGGCGTGTCGTACTGCTCGCGCACCTGCCAGAACCGGTTGAGCCCGGCAAAGGCCAATTCGGGGCACGGCATCTGACGGATCACATAATGGTTCTCGCGCAGAAGTCGCAGCAGGCCAGGATGGGTTCCGGCACAGGGCGCGAACTCGTCGACCTTGGCATTGGCATTGAACAGGCAATGCGAGACATAGGCATAGCGCTGGGGCGTATCAGGCATAACCCTCAACCCGGTCACGATCCGTCAGCACGGCATCACGGGTTGCAGGGTCGCCCCAGCCTCCACCGCCGGCACCGACCAGGCGCAACACGTCGCCGCGCTCAAGCGTCATGCCTACCATCTTGCTCTTGAGATTCTTTTCGCGATCCGTACCGGGGTTGTGGACCATCACGGCCGGCTTGCCGTCTTCACCGCCCTCCAGGCCCCAGGGCACGGTGTCGGGACGGGTCTGCTGGCAATAGCCGGTCAGGATGCCGCCACCGGTCAGCAGCTGATAGTCGCGCAGGATGCCGAGCCCGCCA
>JABIUG010000383.1 GCA_018700655.1 Rhodospirillaceae bacterium
CGTGCAACCGCCAATGTTGAAACAAGCCGCAATCGCCATGCCCCTTCAAACCAACCGCCGATCCCTGCTTCTGTGTGCTGGTGCCGCAGCGCTGATGCCTGTGGCGACCCGTGCTGGTGCACAAGCGTCCCTTGTCACAACGGGCACGCGACGGCAGGGCTATGACGTGACCTGGACCGGCATTCCGGTTGGTCGCCACGCCATTTCGGTTTCTGACGATGGCGGCCCCGGCAACTTCACCGTCACCAATCAGGTCGACATGATGGTCGATCTTGTCCTGTTCGACGTCATGCGCTTTGAGCACACGAGCAGCGAAACCTGGCGTGAAGGAAAAATGGTCGCGTTCTCCAGCACCACACTCGACGACGGCGATCTGTTCGAGGTGACCGGTAGAGCAACGAGCGACGGACTGGTTTTCACCACCACCGAACGTGACACCAACAATTCCGATGCCACGATCAAGGAAACCGAGGCATTCGCACCCCATGACATCATGACCAGCAACGACATATGGGTTGCTCCCGAGCCCGGCACACACCCGCTTCTGAACGCCAAAAAGGGCGAGATCGTCACGGTGACGGTCCAGCAGCCAGCCAACACAACGCTCAGCTATCAGGGTATGTCGCATGAGGCCCAGCGCTACCGAGTCACAAGCCCGGTTGCGGTTGGTGATCTGCTCTATCTGGGCGACCTGTTTGTCGAAGGTTCCTTCGAGAAGCGCGGCTACACGGTCGACTATCAACTGGTGTGACGGCGACGGCACCAAGCGATCAAGGGCAGCGGCAGCAGGACGAGATGGAAAAGCAGGATGGCCACGAAAAGCCCGTGAGGGTCCCAGCCATCGATCGCAACACCTGACAAGGCCGGGCCCATGATTGAGCCTGTGCCGAACATCAGCCCGAACACGGCAGTTGCCGACGGCAGATCAGCACCACGGAAGCGGTCGCCGACTAGGATCATCGCGATGCCGTAATGGGCCGAACGCATGCCACCGAACAACATCAGATAGGCAGCGAGCATGACCGGACCCATCTCGGTTATCCACGGTAGGCCCAGAGTGGCCAGCGCTCCGGCACCGACAAACACTGCCAGCAGAAGCGTGCGATCCATCCGCGCGGCAAGATAGGCAACCAGCAGCGGCATGAAAACGCCGCCCCAGCCCATCCATCCCAGCATGCGTGCAGCATCGGCGGCGCCCATGCCCATGCGCAGGCCATAAACCGCCAGCAGCGCTATGAACGAACTGCCGATCGCGCCGAACATCAGGTTCGAAAACATCGGCACCGGCGCGAGGCGAAGGTACTGGTGAAGCCGTACCGAGGGCCGCCCCTCTGAAACGATCCTGACCTTCAGGCCCACGATCAGCGGCAGCACGATGATCCCGACAATCACACCAACGGCGGCAAACGGCAGCAGCCCCTCCGAACCGAGCTCACCCAGCAGGAAAGGCCCGGAGGCATAACCCATCGCCACCACGCTCATGAAAATGCTGACCGTCCGGCCACGGCCGCGGTCGTCGCTGGAGTGGTTGACCCAGGTTTCGCCGGTCGTCCACATCGTCGACTGGGCCGCACCGAAGGCGAAGCGCAACGGGAACCAGAACCAGACATCAACCCACTGGGAAAGGGCCGCGATGCTGAACAAGGCCAGCGCAGCACCGGCCATCATCAACCGCGCAGGGCCAAATCGACGGATCAGCCAGGGCAACAACGGGATCGCGACAAAAACACCGGCCATCTGCATCGCGCCGCTCAGCCCGATCAGAGAACCGTTGACGCCATGATCTTCAAGCACGACCGACAGCAACTGACCGGAATAGCCGTGGAGCATCGCGATGCCCGCCATGCTGATGATGACGGCACAGAGATTGGCCAGGTTTCGCTGACGGGTCAGGGCACCGGGGCCTGCTGGATCGGGAGTTTGCGGGTCCATCGCCGCCTGCGGTCTGTACCGCACAGGGTTAGCCTGCTTGCCGAAGCTCCGCAATCAGGCTTCGCACGTGCGCATCATGACTGGTGAACCAATGCTGGTACGACACTATCTGGCAGGAGTCGCCTTCGCCCCTCCTCCGACAGGTGAAATTGACATGGCAATCCGGTCTGCGTCCAACGACGACCTCATCGCGATCGAAGACTGCGCGCGTGAAGCCTATACGGTTTACGTTCCGCGGATCGGCAAGGTTCCCGCGCCGATGGTGGCCGATTTCGAGAGTCAGATCGAAAGGGGTCAGATCCACATCAGCACAGACATGAGGGGCGCGCTGACAGGTTACATCGTGTTCTATCCCCGCGATGGCCACATGCATCTCGAGAACGTCGCCGTGGACCCGACCCATCATGGCAAGGGGATCGGCCGGGGATCACAGGACGGTTTCGACAGGGTCCTTTACCGCAAGGCGGTCTGAGCGCGCAGCAATCGATCGAGGTTTGTATTCCCGAGACAGCACGGGCTTGTCGTGACACTGTCTGCACCGATTTTTCCCGGCAACCGGCTATCAGGCTCGCTCCGTGTCGCAATCCTCGTCCCGTTCTCCTTCGCCATGGCTGATTGTCGCCTTGGGTTTCCTGGTGCTGGCCGTCGCCTTTGCTGGGCGCGCGACGTTGAGTCTGGTGATGCCGGATCTGGAAGCCGAGATGGGCTGGACGCGGACCTTCCTTTCCAGCATCGCGGCAGCTTCCCTGGTCATGATGGCCGGGCTGGCGCCTTTTGCCGGACGTTTCGTCGACCGTCACGGTGCACGGTTGGTCCTGGTGACAGGCATGATCATCCTGGGTCTGGGCTGCTTTGCTGTAGCGCTCAGCCACGGCGTGGTCCTGTTCATTCTCGCCTTTGCAGGGCTCTTTGCCCTGGGCCAGGGGCTGGCGTCGATGAGCGTGGTCAGCACCGCCATTGCCCAGGCCAGGCACGAAAAGGTCGGTTTCGCGACCGGAATTGCGACCTCGGGCGCGACGGCGGGCCAGATTCTCATTTTGCCGCTGATCGCAACCATTGCCATCTATGCCGACTGGCGCTGGTGTTTCGCGGCAACCAGCCTTTTGTGTTTTCTGCTGGTGCCGTTCCTGTGGCGCTTCATGCCGGGCAGGCCAGCCGACACCGGCCAGGGCGATGCTTCGGCTGTGGGGCAAAAAACCCTGCGCCGTGACCTCCTCCACATCCTGAAGTCACCCACGTTCCATCTGCTGTTCTGGAGTTTCTTCATCTGCGGCTACACGACATCGGGCGTGATCGAGACCCACTTCCTGCCCTTTGCCTCTTTCTGCGGCTTTGGCCGGGTGCCCAGCGCTGCGGCCTTCGGCGCGCTTTCGGTCGCCAATCTGGGCGGCATGATTTTAGTTGGCTGGCTGACCGACCGCATGAACCGCCCGCTGCTGCTGGGCCTGATCTATCTGATCCGCGGGCTTTCCTTCGTGCTGCTGCTCAACATCGGCGCCGACTACGCGACCCTCGTCCTGTTTGCCGTGATTTTCGGCACTGTCGACTTCTCGACCGTCCCGGTCACCGCAAGCCTGGTGAAAAGCCATCTGGGCCTCCACGTCATGGGGCTATCCATGGGCCTGATCTCGGCAGGCCATGCCATCGGCGCAGCGATCGGCGCCTTCCTGGGCGGCTACCTGTTTGACCTCTACAGCGCCTATTACTGGGTGTGGCTCTCGTCCATGGCTCTTGCCGTGCTGGCCGGCCTGATGGTTTTCCTGATCCGCCAGAAGCCGCCGACCGTTGTCGCGATGCCCGCCTGAGGCCGGCGCGGAATCGTGAGTTCCACGAACCAACATGCAGTCTGGACCACTCCATGAGGCCGCATTTTCAGAACGTGCTGGATTCGCTCGGCGTGATACACAATCTCGCCTGCTTCGAACCGATGGTGATCGGAACGCCGCCGCTGGAGATCGACGTCGCCACAAGTGACATTGACGTGGCCTGCACGGCGCAGAATCTCGAAACATTCAGGGCGAAGGTCACGGCCCTTTGCGGCCATCATGACAGTTATCTGATCGGGCCTGCACGCCATGTGAGCAGCCCAGCCCTGCGGGCACAGTTCCACAAGAGCGGTTGGGAGGTGGAATTGTTCTGCCAGTCCCTGCCGATCACCGAACAGAATGGCGTCCGGCATTTCAGCATTGAACAACGCTTGTTGGGTCTGGAGCCGACCATGAGCCCGGAAATCCGTCGTCTCAAGAATTCCGGGTTGAAGACAGAACCCGCATTCGCGCAGGTGCTCGGACTTGAGGGCGATCCCTATGATGCATTGCTCGCGTTGGAAAATTTTTCCGACGCCCAGATCGTGGCACTGCTCGTCAGCGAAACCTGACATCGCATCGGCAGCAGCCTACCCCACCGCAATCAGTTCAAGCGGGGTTTTCGACAAGATGCGGGTTTGGTCCTTCTCATAGACCAGGGTATCGATCAGGTGGGTGTTGAAGAGGCTTTCGAAGTTGGTGACCATGTTTTCCTCGAACACGCGGTCGAGGTATTTATCGTCGCCGAGATGGAAGTAGAAGTCGCCGACCCAGTCGGGCGGCAACGACCAGCCCAACTCGTAGCCCACGCCCCAGCCTGCCGTTTCGGTCCAGATACCGACCTCTTCGTAATAGGCGCGCAGCAAGCGGATGACTTCGGCAACCGTCATGCCGGCCTTCACCTCTGAAGTGATGACCTCGAAGCTGCCGGCCGATTTCTTGTATTGTTCGACCAGGCTTTGCGGCGGGTTGTCGCCGACGAAATACCCTCGCAGCGCATTGGCGTGATAGCGGTTGTAGACACCGCACAGGTCGGCGCAGAGCATTTCACCGGCCTGGATCACCTTGCGTGAGGCCATGGTGTGGCCGTTCGACATCGGGATCTCGCCATCCATGGGTGAGGCGTTAAAGATCGGGATCAGCGCGGAGAACTCGCCGCCGGCCTCCATCATCGCGCCCATCACCTTGCCGAAGAGATCAAGTTCGGTGATCCCGGGCCTGAGATGCTCCATGATCGCCTTGTGGCCGATATCGCAGCACGCCATGGCCTGTTCGGTATAGGCGATCTCCTGGGGTGACTTCTGCCGTCGGGCGGAGCGCACCATCTCGCTCATGTCGACGGGGCGGCAACCGTGCATCAGGAAGGCACCTTCGAACATGGTGCTGACGGCGCGGTTGGGCACATAACTC
>JABIUG010000384.1 GCA_018700655.1 Rhodospirillaceae bacterium
GCCCGGCGGCTTTCGCCGCCATGGGTGCGCCGCACATGGCCTATGTCGGCCCGGTGGTCACCGATCAGGGTGGCGGGTTTGGTATCCATGCCGCCGATGGCAAACTGCTGGGCGTCCTCGCCTCGCGCGAGCTTGCCTTTGCCGCGGCCAGACAGAACGAGCTGGAGCCTGTGAGCGTCCATTAAGGTCGAGTTGCACCGGCAACACACTGCGCCGATAGTCACGCCCTTCGTTGAAGGCTCCGGGCGTGTTGTGTCGCGATACTTGTAGAGTTGGGCCGGACGGTCCGGGCGCCACCGCTGGCTTGATGGCAGCGGTGTGTTGGGTGCTGTCCATGGCTCCCGGCGGCGTTCCGCCCGGTGGATGCGCGTCGTGAAGGACCGCCCCCTCCTGGGCATTGCCTATGCCAACGCCGCGATGTTCGCCTACGCGATTCACGACAGCAGCATCAAGGCGCTTTCGACCGGCTATCCCGTCATGCAGTCGCAGTTCACCCGCGCGCTGATGATCGGTGCGGGAGCCATGCTGATCCTCTGGCTTGCCGGCAAGGCGAGCCTGATTCGCCCGCGCCGTCCCGGGTTGATCGCCTTTCGCGGGTTTTCCGGGCTGGTTGGGTTCGGTCTCTACTTTCTTGGGCTTGCCCATCTTTCGCTGGTCGATACCTATGCCCTGTTCCTGACCGGTCCGCTGATGATTGCGGTGCTGGGATCGCTCTTCCTTAAGGAGCGGCTCAGTATCCGGGGCTGGTTCGCTCTGATCCTTGGATTCATCGGCGTTCTGATTCTGCTTCGGCCAGGCTTTGGCGGTTTCTCGGTCTGGGGCATCGCGATCCTGGGTGCGGCTGCGATCTATGCGCTTTCTATGGTCGCAACGCGCGAGATGACGCGGACGGATTCAAGCCTCACGATCGTGGGCTGGGCCGCGATGGTCTCCATTGTGGTGCTTGCACCCATCCAACCCTTTATCTGGGTTACTCCAGACACGACGGACCTGCTCCTGATGATCGGGCTGGGGGTCACCGCGCTGCTCGCCCAGACCCTCACGACGCAGGCCTACTCGCATGCCCCGACGGGAATCGTCGCGCCGTTCGATTATGTCGCCCTGATCTATATCAGCCTGATCAGCTGGCTCGTCTTTGATCAGCCGCCGGAATGGCACACGGCGATCGGCGCCATCCTGCTGGTCACGAGCGGCATGATGATCCTGCGGGAGGCCCGCAAAGTCTGACCTTGCTCTTTTTGGGGTTTAGAGAACGATTCACGGCTCAGAGCGAACTGACCTGAACTGATCGGGCTCTAGGGCAAGGGCAATTTTCTTGCCAGCCCTCGGGCCTTCCTCTAGGCGAGATGGATGGCACAGGCCGAGCAACCCTCTCCCCCGCTTCAGACGCCGGCCGTGGCGATTCTGCTCGTTTCCCTCTCCATCCTCTGTTTTGCCTTTTCCGATGCCCTGGTGAAATGGATCGCCCATACCTACGACGCGACCCAGATCATCATGATCCGCAGCCTGGTCGCCCTGCCGTTGATCGCGATGTTGTTGTCGCGCGCGGGCGTCTGGCACCGCTTGCGTGAAGTGCAGCAGGGCTGGCTCATTTCCCGCGTCATCTTCGGGTCGATGTCGTTCGTGACCTTCATTCAGGCCCTGAAATTCCTGCCGCTTGCCGAAACCATCGCGGTTTCGTTCGCTGGCCCGCTCTTCATTACGGCGCTGAGTGTGCCGCTGCTTAAGGAAACGGTTGGCCCCCGCCGCTGGTCGGCCGTGATCGTCGGGCTGATAGGCGTCGTGATCATCATGCGCCCCGGTGCCGGTGTGTTTCATCCGGCGGCACTGTGGGCCCTGGGCTCGGCGGCGCTTTATGCGATGACGGCCATTTCGACGCGCAAGCTCGCGATGCGTACGCCCACCGCGGTGGTGCTCGCCTGGGTCAATCTCTACGTTCTCATCATGATGACCGGTGGTGTTTTGATCTTCGATACCTGGGTCACACCCTCACTCCATGATCTGATGTTCCTGATCGGCATCGGCTTCACCAGCACGGTCGGTCAGTATCTGGGTGTCGAGGCCTATCGGCGCGCCCAGCCATCGATGCTGGCGCCGTTCGACTACACAGCACTGGTCTGGGGCGCGATGCTCGGTTTCATGTTCTGGGGCGA
>JABIUG010000385.1 GCA_018700655.1 Rhodospirillaceae bacterium
CGGCACCTTCGTGGGTTATTACAACAACCATCGCTACCATGAGAGCATTGGCAACGTCACACCATCGGATGCCTACTTCGGGCGCCACACAGCCATCATCGAAAAGAGGGAAAAGATCAAAAAACTCACCATCCAAACCCGCCGCCTGAACCATCAACAACAAGCGGCTTAACATCAAATCCAGATGAGCCAGATACTCAATTAGAAAACAAACTCACGCGTCCCAAATGTTCTGACGACGGACAATTGCCGCTGGTGCGGTCAAATGTTCACTGGGAACTAGAGTAATCGCTTTAGCGCTATTGGCGTTAGCGCAAAGTTCTAGTGTGACGATGGCCGCAGGATGCAGGCGAATCGTCGCTCTACGCCATCATGCCAGGCGTGCAGGGCAGGGGAACTCTACGTGGGTCAGGCGGTGATTGCCGCCATCACCTCTTCGAACACACCATCGGCGTGGGCGTGGAGTTCGGCTTCGGTCAGGGGTTGGATCGGGTGGTCGACGTAGACCGCGTTGGCATCAAATCCGTGAACGTCGCGCCAGGCTTCAACACCTGAGCGGAACTCTTCCGAGAATATCGCGACACCGGGAAGGCCCTTGCGATCGATATCCAGCATGTCTTGCAGACTGCACGACGTACAGGAACCTCAATCGGCCAGCGCTTCCACGACAACGTCGCAGTTCTCGGCGATATCGGCGATGACTTCTTCGGATGCCTGTTTGGCCGATGTCAGCTTGGCAAAGCGTTTGACCTTGATCTGGCGCTCACCAAAGAGGGTTTCGAGCCGATCGAGGAAAATGTCGCCTTGCGGTTTCGAGATATCGAGAAAACCCACCGTCAGACGGTCGAGCGATGGCGGAGGTGCAATCGGCCTGCGCATGCCACCGGCCTTTTCCGAGGTCGGGTCGAGCAACGTAGTGCCCTGAGTCATGGGACAATCTCCCTGGTGACGGGTTGGCTGCCACGCGGGCCGCTTCCCCATCCGTGAATGATAGTCGAAAACAGGCCCGCGTTGCTACCGGTCCTGGCAAGGACCAGATCGCCCGGGCCGAATTTGGGCACGAGGTTGTCGCCTTTGCCGGGGCTGGTCTCGCCTGTCTCGACCGCTGCGGCGGCTCGTTGCGTGTGCTCCAGCAAGGCCTGCTCGATCCGGTCGCGGTCCCAGCCGGCCTCGCGATAGATGCGCCAGTATTCGCCCGACAGCACCAGCATTCCCGCGATACCGCCTCCGGCATGCTGGGGGTGATAGAGACTGTTAAGGCACATGGCGAGCGAGAGCGTGAGGTCGTCGGCATCGCGCAGGGTTTCGGTGTTGTTGATGCTGGTGCCGCAAAACCCGAACACGGTGACGGCTGATTTGCCCGGCGCGATGCCGCGTGACTGGGCGAGTGGTTGCCAGGCATCGTCTGATTCGTCTTCGGCAAAGGCCATGCCGAACTTTCCGGGATGGCCATGGGTTGACCGATCCGTGCCGCCCGGAAGCGCGCCGCCCAGATTGATCACCAGCAACTGCAGGGCCCGTGCGATCGTGGCGTTGGCCCGGTTGCCATGACCCAGCGCACCATGCTGGTTGTTCATACCGATGCGCCGCGCGACCGGGCCGTTGACCACGACGCAGACACCCGCGCCCATGGTGGTCGACATCAGGCCTTGCCAGGCGAAATCGGGGTCCATCGCGGCATCTAGCGCAGCCAGCACGACTGGAAAATATTCCGGCCGACAACCGGCCATGACGGCGTTGATCGCGGCTTTCTCGACCGTGCAGATTTCGCCCGAGGGCGGGATCGGGCCCAGCACATGGTCAGGCGCAAGCGACGTGCCCTGCAGCATGCGCAGCACACGCGTCGGACTGGGAGGGACGACCGGCAGGCCGTCAGTCCAGCCGCGATCGAACATCTGCTCGATTGGGTCGTTGGGGAAATCGACATCGACCTCGCGGGCGTTGAGCCCGGTCTCCCCGAAGCTGACCTGCAATTCCTCGGCCATGCCGGGCGAGACGGAGAGCGAACCACAGCCCGGCCGCTCAGCGGGAAGATCGACGCCGAGGTCGTTAACTCCGGTGAGGTTCTGCCATTCGCCGCGATGCCAGCCGATAACACGGCCGGTCTCCGCACCACCTTCGCAGCGTATCAAGGTAGGTACGGTTTCGATGTCGAGCCCGAACGAAGTTTCCAAGCCACTGTCATCGATCACCGCCATGCCGGAGGGGAACGCAGGATTGTCTTGGGAGTGGGTCGCCTTCAGCAGGCCACGCTGCTCGAGTTCCGCCGCCAGGGGCGCGATCATCCGGCAGGTTTCGCAATCTTCCTTCAGGACAAGAAGCAGTCCGTCTTGGGGCAGTTCCATCGGCGTTATTCCCTGGTTGCGGAAATGTCGTGGCGGGATGCTACGATCCCCGCATCGACAACCAAAGCCCAAAAGGGGGAACACCATGTCCGACATTCAACGCCTGGAGCCCGGAGCCCTGTTCAGTGGGGCCGTGATTCACGGCGACACCATCTATCTCTCCGGCAAGGTCGCCAGCGACACGTCGGGTGGTGTCGCAGCGCAGACCCAGGATATTCTCGATCAGATCGACGCCACGCTTGCAGCTTGCGGCAGTTCGAAGTCGAAGCTGCTGACGGTGCAGATCTGGCTGACCGACATCAACACCTGGGCCGAGATGAACGAAGTTTATGTCGCCTGGATGGACGCGGATAACAAACCATGCCGTGCGGCGGTCGAGGGGGCTCTGGCTGCGCCGCAGTTCCTCGTCGAGCTCATGTGCGTCGCTGCAAAGTAGCGCGAGACTGACGCAAAAGGGGCAGGGGCCATGACGGCCTCTGCCCCTCTTGACGTCAAACAGACGAAAATCAGAAGCCGGCGCGGATCTCGTCGAAGATCGCGATGTGACGCTGCTTCAGGTCTACCGGCACGAACTGGTAGGTATGCGAGCCCGCCAGCGAAGCTTCCGGCGTTTCCAGGCCGTTGCGCACGAGGGTCTCAGGATCAACCAGATCGTAGGCGTTCTTGTTGGCCGAACCCAGGGCATAGGCTTCGATCATGAACTTGCCGGCTTCGGCCGACATGTTCGCGTTGATGAAGTCATAAACCAGCTCTTCATCGGTGCCCTCGCGGTTGGCCCGTGCCAAGCCGCAGACATAGGAGATCAGGCCTTCCTTGGGCTGTGCCCATTTGAACGGAATGCCCGATTCGGTGAGCGGGGGAATGGCGGCTGACCAGGCGAACGACAAGACCACTTCGCCCGATGTGATGGCCTGCAACGCACTGGTCTGCTCGTTCCAGTAGAAACGCACGAGATCACGCTGTTTGCGCAACAGTTCCTCGACCTTCACGAGGTCGTCGCCGTCCGGCGTGTAGGGATCGCCCTCGATGCCGGCTGCAAGCGAGGCGACGGGCACGACCGCATCGGTCGAGTCCCACATGGCCATGCGACCCGCATACTCCTCATCGAAGAACAGCGACCATGATTCGGTTTCCGGCGTGATATCGGTCAGGTCGGTGCGGTAAACAAAGGACGAAAAACCATAATAAGTCGGCGCATAGAAACGCTCGCCCTTGTCGAAGGCTGCAGCGGGGCTGCGAATAGCCTCGAAGGTGTCGTCGAGATAGGTCAGGCGTGACTCGTCGAGCGGCTGCAGGCCGACACGCATCCAGTTGGGCATGACGTCGATGCAGGGGCAAACGACATCGGCGGCAAAGCCGGCACGCAGTTTCTCGATCGCTTCGTATTCGTCGCCATAGAAACTGGTTGAAGGGTCGCCCCACTTGGCGGCGAATTCCGGGAACAGTTCTGGTGCTTCGAAACCACCCCAGGTGAAGTACATCAGGTCGCTGCCTGTCTGTGCAAGGGCGGGGCGGCGGACCACCGGTGTGGCCAGGGTCACGACACCGGTCATGGCGGCAATTTTGCTGATTTCGCGTCGGCTCGCCTTGCCTTGGGCAATGCGGTCAATGGTTCGTACCAGATTCATTTCGTCCTCCCAGGGTGAACTCCCAGAAGAATGATGGGGCAAATTTGTTATTCTGTCATGCTATCGGACAAATTATCGGCAAGCGGTCGATCCGCCGTCGACGGCAAGCAGGGCGCCGGTCATGAACTTTTGGGTAGGATCGGCCAGGAAACAGATCGCTTCGCCGATCTCTTTGGGGGTGCCAATCCGCTTCATCGGAGAGAAGTTCTCCATTTCGGTCAGGTCCCCTGGTTCGCCACCACCCGTCACCATGTCGGTCATGACAGCTCCAGGGCACACGGCGTTCACCCTGATATCGGGCGCCAGGTCATGGGCCAGTGCGCGGGTCATGTTCACGACCGCACCCTTGGAGGTGCAGTAGAGGGCGGTGTCCTTGTTGCCTGAAAGGCCGCTTTCCGACGCCGTCATGACGATCGAACCCTTGTTGCGGCGCAGTTCCGGGATCGCGGCCTTGCTGCAGAAAAAGACACCCTTCACGTTGATGTCCATCATCCAGTCATAGGTCTCTTCGGAGACATCAACGACCGGGCCGCTATCAAAGACACCGGCGTTGTTGACCAGGACATCCAGGCCGCCCAGGCCTTCAATCGCACCCCAAACAAGTTTGCTGCATGCTTTGGCCGAAGCCATGTCGCCCGGCGCTGCGATCATGTTGGCGCCGCCAAGTTCGGCGATGGTGGCGGCAACATCCTCTGCCCTGCGGCCATTGATCGCGACCCTGGCTCCGCGCTCGAGAAAGGCCTGTGCGGCCGCCTTGCCGATGCCGCGGGTCGAACCGGTAATCAGAACGCGCAATCCTTCATAGCTCATCGGGTCTGCTCCATCTGTTCGCGGTAGGGCGGCAATTCGTGGACATACCATTCGGCGTTGATCCTGATGCCCTTGATTTCGTCTTCGCTGAGATCGCGCAATTTCTTGCCGGGTACGCCACCCCAGAGCTCGCCTGACTTCACGACCTTGCCCGGTGCGATCAGTGCGCCGGCGGCAACCTGGGTATGACGCTCGACAACGGCGCCATCGAGCACGATTGCGCCCGAGCCGATCAGGGTCTCGTCCTCCAGCCGGCAACCATGAAGATGGACACAATGGCCCAGCGTCACCCAGTCTCCGATCACGGTCGGGTCGATATCGCTTACATGGACGACACAGCCATCCTGAATGTTGCTGCCCCGGCCCACGGTGATGGGCCCGTCATCGCCGCGCACGACAGCGTTGAACCAGACACTGGAATCCGGCCCCAGAGTGACGTCGCCGACCACCGCTGCATTGGAAAGCAGCACGGCGGTTTCATCGATTGTGGGCCAGATGCCGTTGAATGGCATGACAATGGGGCCGGGCGGTGCCGGCCAGCGCGATGGATTCATGGAACTTCCTATTCTGCTGCGGTCTTCTGGCCCTGGAGACCGAAGAAACTGTCGTCTTCGTAGTTCTCCGGCACCTCGATGATCCGTTCCTTCAGGCGCGCAAAGCGCGTCGCCTTGCCGCGTACCACCCGCCCGTAATAGCGGCTGGGCATGGCCGGCCCCTTCAGCGGGAAGGCATCGGCAGCGGTGTAGTCGCAGATCATCAGGGCACGCGGTCGGTTCGTCAGGTTCGGACCGCCGCCATGGGCCATCCAGGTGTGCATGATGACGAGGTCACCGGCCTTGCCGGTCATCGGGATGGCGCGGCTGTTCAGTTCCTGCTGAGTGGTCGCATCGACCATACCAACGAAGTCGTCGCCCTGATAATGGCTAAAGGGCGTGCGCTGGCTTCCTGGTGCGACCAATAGCGGACCCATCTCCTCATCGATATCGACCAGGAAAAGCAGGGTCGTGACCATGCTGTCGTTGGTATGGGGATCAAAGGCGTGGTCCTGATGCCAGCCGACTTCCGTGTCGGTCCCCGGCAGCTTCACGTTGACCTTGCAGTGGTGAAACTTCACATCGGGTCCGATGCAGTCTGCGACGTGATCGGGGATCGCGCTCTCGAACAGGGCGTGGCGATAGGGCTCGGAGATTTCGACCGGATTGGAGATACGGCGCAGGCGGGGGTGGTCGGCCCTGTGGCCACCTTCCAGATCGAAACGCGCCTTGCCGTCCAGGCAGGTGCCCCAGTTGCCGCTGTGGCTGCGGCTCTCTTCAACCCAGTCTTCCAATTGTTGTCGCATAGCATCGAGAGCGGCACCGGTCACGACGCCGCGGGCGATGGTGAAACCGTCGTGCTGGAACTGTTCGATCTGTTCAGGGGAAATAAAGGCCATGGCGCGCTCCGTCTCGCAGGACGCGCCATGTTAGAGCGGAACGTGGAGTCAGAGCATCTGATTTGTTCGGGTGGTGGGCGAACGCAGGATCAGCTGTTATCTGCCTGCCATGTTTCGATCGCTTCCCTGAGCTCGGTCAAGGCATCACAACCCAGCCAGCAGATATCATCAAGAGCTTCGAGCTGCTCCTGAGCCGCGGCTAGGTCGCCCGCCTGAAGATAGGCTTCGCCCAGATACTCGTGGGCTTCCTTGTGGTCCGGGTCGATCGTGAGTGCTTGTCTGTAGTTCACAAAGGCACTTTCGAGATCGCCAGATTGACGCTGGCTGTAGGCCAGCATGTTGAAGGCATCGGCGCTGCCGGGGTCGAGGCTCACGGCAGTCTCGAAATAGCCGATCGCCAGGCCCCAGTTCCCGGCGTCCACCGCGCTTTGTCCGTCACGGAAGGCCTGGGTCGTCGCATCGCTGGAATAGGTGCTGGTGCTGTCGCTGGTTGAGCTGCTTCCGGCCGCTAAAACCTGTCCTGACAGAGCAAGCATCATGATGCCGGCAACGGCAAGATGTCTGATCGTGGTCATGTGGGCGTACCCCTTCGCCTTTGTCTAAAGGCGACTGGATTGTGCATGGAATGCTACAGGAGTCCAGCCGGTACCGAAATCATCACGTGATCACGAGTTTGGAACCTCCAATCGGGTCCATCCGATTGACACAGGCGGTCACGGTTCGCATAGTTGGTGCTGGTGGTTCCCCAGATGAGCTGGACAGGAGAGCTCGGGGATCAAAAGGGAACAGGGAAGGGATCGACCCCATAGGGGATCTCGTGCTCTGGCTGCCCCCGCAACTGTGAGCGGTTAGTCGGGCGTTGATGTGCGCCACTGGTAACTCCGGGAAGGCCGGACGCCCCGACGATGACCCGCAAGCCAGGAGACCTGCCACCGAAACCGGCGCCTCGGCGTCACTATAGTCAACGGTCCGTTTTCACGGAGGGTGATATGTCAGACCAGGTTCTCAAGGCTTCCATCGCAGCGCAGTCGATCGCACAGCGCGCAATTCCTGTCACGATTTTGGCCATGCTTGGCGTGTTCCTGCTCTACGGTGTGGGCTTTGCCCAGCCGGATGTGCTGCACAACGCAGCCCACGACGGTCGCCACTCGTTCGCTTTCCCCTGCCACTAGGGGGCTAATCACATGATTGGCCGGTTGCTGACCGCGGCACTTCTGTCGGGGGTGCTGGCGGGCGTCCTGATTTCCGTCGTGCACGAGTTCACGACGACCCCGATTATCCTGCAAGCCGAACAATACGAGGCACGGGGCGCTTCGGATCAGGCTGTATTGATGCGGAGCGATGAAATCTCCGGCGGCCGGTTTTATCTGGCCCACGACGGTGAGGACCACGCTGAGGGTGAAGAGACCTGGGCACCCGAAAACGGGCTGGAGCGCACCTTTTTCACTACGCTTTCAAACGTGATTACCGGCGTTGCCTATGCAGCTTTGCTGGTCGCAGCGTTCTACATGCGTGGCCAGAAGATGGATGGACGAACCGGCGTGCTGTGGGGGGTCGCCGGTTTTGTCGTCTTTGCCCTGGCGCCGGGCATGGGCCTGCCGCCCGAAGTGCCGGGCGCCATGGCCGCGGAAGTCAGTGCGCGCCAGACCTGGTGGATTTTTGCTGCAGCCAGTACCGCTGCAGGTCTCTGGTTGCTGTTCCTGACGCGCCATGCAGTGTTCAACGCCGTTGGTGTCCTGCTGATCGCGCTGCCTCACCTGGTCGGAGCGCCATTTGCGCCACTGGGTGGGAATGTGCCGCCGGAACTGTCGGCACATTTTGTCGCCGCATCGCTGGCGACGGCCCTGGTGTTCTGGGCGATGCTGGGTTGGTTGGCTGGTGCCAGCTACGAACGTTTCGTGCTGCGCACTGAAACCGATGGATAGGCCGGATTCCCATGCCGCATGACGGCCACGATCACGCGCGTCATCACCATCCCAAGGCCGGGGCGGACAACGAACGCCGTGTCCTGATCGTTCTGGCGCTGACCGCCAGTTTCATGGTGGTCGAGGTGGTCGGCGGACTGCTCAGCGGTTCGTTGGCGCTGTTGGCCGATGCCGGCCATATGCTGACCGATACTGCGGCTCTGGCTCTTTCCTGGTTTGCCTTTCGCATGGCCCGCAGGCCGGCCGACCCGCAGCGATCCTACGGTTACCACCGCCTTCAGGTCGTTGCCGCCTTTATCAACGGACTGACGCTGATCGGGATCACGGTCTGGATCGTCTATGAAGCGGCGATCCGGATCTTCGCACCGGTTGAAGTCAACGGCGGCTTGATGATCTGGGTCGCGGCGGCCGGCCTGGTGGTCAACATCGTCGGCTTCATGATTCTGGCGCGGGGCGACAGGAACAACCTCAACCTGCGCAGCGCATCACTCCATATTCTGGGTGATCTGCTGGGCTCGGTCGCGACTGTGATTGCCGGTGCCGTCATCATCGTCTGGGGCTGGGCACCGATTGATCCGATCCTCTCGGTCCTGGTCGCCGGTCTGATCTGCCGCAATGCCGTGCCGCTGGTCCGGGAATCAGCCCATATCCTGATGGAGGGCACGCCGACCAAGCATGACATCAAAGAGATCGCACGGGTTCTGCAGGAAGGGGTGGATGATGTCGAAGACATCCATCACGTCCACATCTGGCAGCTCACCGAGGAACGCCCGCTGGTCACGCTCCATGCCATGGTCTCCTGGAACGCCGATCGCGATTCCGCCCTGCGTGCGATCAAGCAACTCCTGAAGGAGAGGTTCGATCTGGCCCATGCGACGGTTCAGATCGAGGCAGGCGATTGCCCGGATGAAGAGGCAGGCCACAGCCATTCCTGACACCTTGCCTTGCATTCGCCATAATGGATTCCAATCTGTGGAACCTTGAGGCTTGGAGCGCATTTATGGACGAACGACCTGGCATCATGACCACGGAACCAGAAAAGCCGGAACACAGAGAGCGCGATTTCGGCGCGATCCGGGGGACCGTGATCAAGCTGGTTCTGGCCTCACTGCTGGTCGGGTTCGTGATGCACTGGTTCGGCTGGACCCCGATCGGTATTCTTCGTTCGCTCACGGAGAATTTCGAAGAGCTCTTCACCGATTTTGCCAGCTTTATCACCTGGGTGGTCGAGTTCATCCTGTTGGGCGCGACCATCGTCGTCCCGATCTGGCTGCTGATGCGCCTGATGGGCCGCAAACGCGGCAGTTAGGCCAAGAGCGAAGATCCCATGGGGCAGTTGGTACAGGGACAGTGGGTCGCCGACGGCGAGGAAGCCGCGGACGGCCGCTATCAGATGACCCAAAGCGTCCTGCGCAACTGGATTTCCACGGACGGCAGCCCCGGTCCCAGTGGTTCTGGTGGTTTTAAGGCGGAACCCGGCCGTTACCACCTCTATGCCTCACCCGCCTGTCCCTTCGCGCATCGCGCGCTGATCATGCGCAAGCTGAAGGGGCTTGAGGATGTCATCTCGGTTTCGTTCGTCGATCCCGTGAAGCTGGGCGAGGGCTGGGTCCTGGCGCAAGGCGCTGACCCTATCAACGGCAAGATGCTGCTGCGCGGCATCTACACGCTGGCCGAGCCCGATTACACCGGGCGCGTCTCCGTGCCGGTGTTGTGGGACAAACAGCAGGCGACGATCGTCGGCAACGGGTCCGCCGAGATCATCCGCATGTTCAACCGCGCGTTTGACGCCTGGGGCCGGGCCGAGCGGGACTATTGCCCCGATGCCCTGGTCGAAGAGATCGACGCGATGAATGCATTCGTCGCCGAGCGGATCAACGAGGGCGTTTATGCCGCCGGGTTCGCCGGGAACCAACAGGCCCACAGCGAAGCCGTTATCCGCCTGTTTGATGCACTCGATGTCATCGAGGAACGTTTGACCAAGAGTGCATTCCTGGTCGGCGACACGCTGACCGAGGCTGACATTCGTCTCTTCACCACCCTGGCCCGGTTCGACGGCGTCTATCACGGTCACTTCAAGTGCAACCTGCGCCGCCTGATCGACTACGCCGCCCTGTGGGCCTATGCCCGCTGTCTCTACGCGATCGAAGAGTTCGCGGAGACCTGCGACTTCGAGCACATGAAACACCACTACTACGCCAGCCATCTCGACCTGAATCCCACCGGCATTGTCCCGGAAGGCCCAGATGTGGATTGGGGGTTGGTGGCTTGACGGGCCAGTCGTCGGGCGGAGACTCACAGTCGATCCAGAACGGCTCTTGATATCCCGCAGGTATGGAGTCGCTTGCGGATTTCGTTGAAATCAACAGCTGGCCCCGCAGACACTAGCCTGCAACGCGTTGGCCCATGAGCAGGTTTCCATCGCCGAACGGTGCGAAGTAGCCGTAGTCATAAGCAAATTCACAATCAATGATCGGCTTTCCAGCAGCGTTTGTGACCATGTACTGTTCATCGATTGAGAACTCGAAACAGAACCTCTGAAGAGTGATGATGTGTTCGAGTTGCACCACTCGGTCAAGAGCATCACGGGTGGTTACCTGAATTGCCATGTGCGCGACCAGGGCTATCACGACGACAAGAACCGCCGCGAAGCCCCACCCATATCGGGCTTTCATTTTCTTTTCCTCGCCTGAGCTAAACCGTTGTCTCAACGACTCTAACAGCAAGAGGCTGAGTTTTACCGAGCGGCGTCGGCTCGGATCACTCCAGTTCCCTTTTCAAGCTGTCACCTGATGGAGCCAACCGTCCGGCGTGCGAGTTGGAAATCGACAGTCGCTGCGGCGGTCTGGTGGCGTGTCTTGGCTGCGCACCACTAGGAAGGCCAGCGGGATTTCCCATCTGCTCCCTTTTCCCGAGGGGAGAGAGCGAGCATGGCCAGGTGCTTAAGCCGACGCCGCCTGCGTCAGCCACTCGCGGAAGAGCATCACTTCGGGCCGGGTCTGTTCGTCGCTGTCGGGGATCAGCAGGTAGTGACCCGACTGGGCCCCTTCCAGCGGCATGGTGAGATCGTCGAGGATGGCGAGACGTGTGCGGGCGGCCTCTGCTTCAGCAAAGCTTGAGAGCAGGATGGCATGGCCCTGGCCGGCGCAGGCGAGTTCGATTGCGCCCAGCGCGGTGTCGACCGTGATGCCGTAATCGGGCAGAGGATCGTCGATCCCGGCATTGCGGAAGAATCGCATCCAGAGGTTTTCCTGGCTCATGATCTGGATCAGGTCACTTCCGATCAGGTCGTGGGCCGATTGCGGCGATCCAAGCGCGGCCTGGGTGTACTTGCTGCAGACCGGCACGGCGGCCTCGCGGGTGAGTTGTTCGGTGCGGTAGCCCGGCCAATGACCGTCACCCAGCCTGATTTCGAGATCGAGGTCGTCGGGCGGCAGGGCATCGGTCCAGACCGAGGTCGTGAGATGAACATCGATGCTGGGGTATGCCGCGCGGAAGGCGGGCAGGCGTGGTGTCAGCCAGAGCACGGCGAAGGCGATGGTCGCGCGGATCGTGATGGTCGGTGTGCCCTTGGGCCCGAACAGACCCGCCGTGGTCGCCGAGAGGTCTTCGAAAGCCTTGCGCACGGCGGGCAGATAGGCCCGGCCCATATCGGTCAGGCGCAGGCCATGGCGCATACGCTCGAACAGGGCAAAGCCCAGTTCGGCTTCCAGCGCGCGGACCTGGGTGCTGACCGATTTCGGGGTGCGCGCCAGTTCGTCGGCCGCCGCGGTGAAACTCTCGCGCCGTGCCGAGGCTTCGAAGGCGCGCAGCCAGTTGACAGGAGGAAGCTGATACATCGCGGCCTGCAAATCAGATAGGAAGAAAACTACCGTCAGTAACAGATAATTATGTCGTCTACTTCCAGTCTGAAAGAGCCCAAGGTGGTTGTCGAGCAACAACGAGACTTACCCTGGCATCATCATGAATGTCGTCGCCTCACCCAATCCGGTGCTGAAGGCTGAACCCGGAAAGCACCGGGCCGGTGGCCGTGCAGCCCGTATCGCACGGCGCAAGGGCGAGGGCATGACCGCTGCACCCTCGATCGTTCGGCGCAGGATTCCGTTTTATGAACTGCTTGGCGAAGAATCACTCGAAGCGATCGAGGCCCAGGCCGACTGGATCCTGAAGGAGATCGGAGTCGAGTTTCGCGGTGATGACGAAGCGCTTGCCCTGTTCCGCGAGGCCGGCGCCAGTGTCGATGGCGTCAGGGTGCGGTTTGATCCCGGCCATGCACGTGCGCTTTGCGCGACGGCGCCGACCGAATTCCGCATGGAGAGCCGCGATCCCGCCCGCTCGATCGTGCTGGGCGGCGACCATGTGGTTTTTATGCCGGGTTACGGCTCGCCCTTTGTCACCGATCTCGATGGTGGCCGTCGTTATGCTGCCCTGGAAGACTTCGAGAACTTCGTGAAGCTGACCTATGCCTCGCCCTGGCTCCATCATTCCGGCGGCACGGTGTGCGAGCCGGTCGATATTCCGGTCAACAAGCGTCATCTCGACATGGTCTATGCCCATCTGCGCTGGTCGAACAAACCGTTCATGGGCGGGGTGACGGCGCCCGACAGGGCGCTTGATTCGATTGATATGGCGCGCATCGCCTTTGGTCCCGATTACCTTGAGGACCATTGCGTCATCCAGGCCAACATCAACGTCAATTCGCCGCTGATCTATGACGGCGTGATGTCCTCGGCCCTGCGGATTTATGCGCAGGCCGGCCAGAGCACGGCAATCTCTCCGGCGATCTTCGGCGGCGCGATGGGCCCGGTCACCCAGTCTGGCGTGCTCGCCCAGACTCATGCTGAGATCCTTGCGGGCATTGCTCTCAGCCAGCTCGTGCGGCCGGGTACACCCGTGATCTACGGGAACTTCAACACCACCATGAACCTGAAGACCGGGGCGCTGACCTTCGGCACGCCTGAAGCCAATCTTTCCAACATGGCCTTTGCCCAGCTCGGCCGGCGGCTTGGCGTGCCGGTGCGCTGCGGCGGACAGCTCACGGCGGCCAACAGCGCCGACGGCCATGCCATGCAGGAATCAACCTCGTTCATGCTGGCTTCGATCATGGCGGGTTCGAACTTCATCTATCACGCCGCCGGCTGGCTCGAAGGCGGGCTCACCATGGGTTACGAGAAGTTCGTCATGGATCTCGACCATTGCGGCATGATGCTGAAAATGGTCGCCGGGCTCGAAGTCGACGAGGCGTCGTTTGCCAGGGAGGCCTATCACGAGGCGGGCCCGGGCCAGGCGTTCTTCGGCACCC
>JABIUG010000386.1 GCA_018700655.1 Rhodospirillaceae bacterium
ATGTATGGTGCTCGGGTCGCTTCACAGGTCCATGGCCGCCTGCGCGAACTGGGCGGCGTCACGGTGCCGCGCGAGTTTGTTTTCATGGACCGTGCCGCGATTGGCCTTGGCAGTGTCTTCCTGCACCTCAAGGCCGAAGTGAACTGGTACCAGCTCTTCCACGGCCTGATCGAAGGCTACGAAGAGAAGAAACTGATAAAGCGGCAGGCGACAGCCCTGAAGAAGGTCGGGCTGGCCTGAATGGCCGGAGGCTGATCGCTCGATCCTTGCAGATCAGAATCACCGTATTTGCTCTTGCGCGAAGAACAATCCCTCGGGCCTGCTATACCTGTGTCAAATCCGGTGAAACAACACGAGCGTGAAGGAATTGTGATGAAGCTGCGGGCGATGATGGTATCAGCCGCGCTGACAACAGCAGTGGTGCTCCATGGTACGGCTGCATGGGCGCAGAGTTACGAGGCATCCGTACCGCAGGCGCTTCAATCGGTGGTGAGTGAAGTAGCCTTCAACACTGCTCTGGCTGATCTTGAATCAGTCGTCAGCGCGGGTGATTTTCGACGCGATATTGCCGTCAACATCGCGGCGTCGCCCTGTTCGGGTTCGATCAGCGGCTTCGTCAACGCGGTGTTTTCCGACCGCGACCGTTACGGCGCCATCCTCAACCTGATCAACGATGGTTTCGTCGATCCGCCGGCCTCCTATGCGATGGTCAATCCGTGGTGGGTCTCGGCTGGTGACAAAGCTTATGCCGCCATGACGGCGGCTCTGGTTAGCCATTTCGTTGACTGGTGCGCGTTCCTGCCCCAGATCGAGGGCGATCAGGACGCTGGCCTCAAATACATTCTGGAATTTGTCTGGTTCTATTACCGCAATCCGGCAGGACAGATGTTCTCGCAGGGCATCGATCCGATGACCGGTGCGGCCGATTCCATGTTCAGCGCCTTTCTTGAAGACTTCACGAATCAGCGTGGAGATTTCATGAACACTCCGGCAAGCATGGGTTATGTCGCCCAGTGGCTCAACGATCCCAGAATCGAGATCGAGGATTATCAGAAGCAACAGGTCTCCGATTACAACTCGTGGAATGACTTTTTTGCGCGCGAGATCACGATCGACGAGGAAACCCAGACAATCCCGTCGCGCCCAACCACGCTTCCCGAGCGCGATTATGTCGTCAGCGCGCCGACCGATTGCATCATGAACCCGCTGGTACAGGTCCTTGATATCGGTGGCGAGCATGGCCAGGTCCGCGCCCTGATCGAAAATCCGTTGCAGGCCGACACCGTGATCGATGTGAAGAGTTATCCGATCTCGCTGAGCGAACTTCTGGGTGACGCACCGAACGCACTGAAACAGGAATTCATCGGCGGTTAGGGCATTGCCTGCGTCTTGATGCCCAACAGCTATCATCACTTCCACACGCCGGTTTCGGGTGAGGTCGTCCATGCCGAGGTTGTGGCGATCAAGGACGATGCGGCGCTGGGCACCTACGGCTATTACGATTTTCCCAATTGGGTCAACAAAAACGGAAATGTCGGCGGCCCCGGGACGGACTTCAGCCAGTTCGAAGTCTTCCAGCGCGGGGTCGTGATTATCAAGATCAGCTATTCCGGCGCCGAGCCAGGCGAGGTGATCGAGGGTTACGTCGCCTCCATCCCGGTGGGTCTCGATACCATCGGCTCGGTCGTGCTCGACGATGACATCGTGCCCGGCGCCATGGTCAAACGCGGCTACACCCGTCTCGGTAACTTTTATTACGGCGGATCGCTCAAGATCCTGCTGTTCTCCAAGGGGCTGGCTTGGCCGGCTATCCAGGTCAGGCTGGGCAACCAGATCGCAACCCTGAACGCTGGCAGGGCCCCGGATTAGGGACAGGGCGACAGCTCTCGGTTTTCGGGGGGTATCGTTGGCTACGTTGCTTGCCTCTATCTCGAGTGCTTGGCAGTCTGGCCGGATGGAAAGCCCCTTCAAGCCGCCGCTGACGTTTCTCGATCTGCCGCTTTCGACGGAGTTTGGCGATGGCGACATTGCCGTGGTCGGTCTGCCGTTTGATTGCGGCAACGATCCCACGCGCTTTGGTTCGCGGTTGGGTCCCAATGCAGTACGTCAGGCTTCCGTCCTGACGGCTGCCTTGCTGGCCGATGCCGATCCTTCACCCCTTGATGGCCGCCGGGTGGTCGATGCCGGTGACATTGCGCTACCGCTTGATGACATTCATGCTGCGTTTGATGCGATCGAGCGGGGCATCCGTGCGGTTCTGGACGCCGGCGCCGCGCCGCTGACGATCGGCGGCGACGGTGCGGTCAGCCTGCCGGTCATGCGGGCGACGCGCCGGCGGTATCCCGACATGGCGGTGCTGCATCTGGACGCTCATACCGATGCCTGGCCACTTGCCGGTAACGATCATTACGACAATGCGACCCAATTCACCCATGCCCTGAACGAAGGCCTGATCGACATCGCCCATGCCATTCACGTCGGCACCCGCGGCCCGGTCAACGCGATGAAGGCGATCGGCCATGCCCGGTCGATGGGCTACGAGGTCATCCCCTTCGATGTAGTCAGGGAATGGGGCGAGAAGAAACTGTTGGAGCACCTGCATGCACGGCTCAAAGGCCGTCCGCTCTACCTCTGTTTTGACATGGACGTCTTCGACCCTTCCGTTGCCCCCGGCGTTGCAACCCCGACGCCAGGCGGATTGCTGCCTGCCGATGGCATCGCCCTATTGCGCGGGCTCAGCGGCCTCGACATCGTCTGCGCCGACGTCAACACGCCGACCCCGGTACACGACCCCAGCGGTGCGACCGCTGGACTTGCTGCTGCCATCGCGACGGAATGTCTGGCATTGATGTCCTAGCATTTCTTCAAGGCCCCAATCGATTCCGAGAAAGCCGTCAGTTCGTCGACCGAGTTGATCCGTGTGGTGCGTTTTCCCTGTTTCTCGAGCTTGTCGACAAACTTCCGAATGTTGCCCATCCAGTTTTGATCGATCGCCCAGATGTTGCGAAAGAACAGCTCGAGTGTCGGTGGTGTCGGGTTTTCGGCCGGAGGATGTTCCAGGTTCCCGGCGCGCCAGGTGATGTGGCGTTCTGTTGCGAGCCAGAAGTGCTGCCAAAGGGGAAGGTCGATGAAGATCACCCAGGTCGCCCTGTTGGCCCGATCGCCCATTGTTCTGTGGTCGCCCAACCCTTCGAGAATCCACGCATCGCCGGCAATGAGTTCCGTGTGTATGGCGTCGTATTCTTCGGTTGGTTTACGCTTCCAGTCCGGCTGCCACGTCAGGGTGTAGAGTTCGGTCATGGCAAGGCCGTAATGTCGGGCGAGCTTGCGTGCGAGCGTCGATTTGCCGCCGCCGCTGTTGCCGATCACCGCAATGCGCTGGCCGCTCATGGCTTGGCCATCGCCCGTTGTGTATCCATGAAGTCCGTCAGTTCCCCGAGGCTGACAATGCGCGTGACCTTGATTCCGGCCTGTTCTGCTTCGTCAACATTGGCGCGAACGGTGGGCATCCATTCATGCTCGGTATCCCACAGCGTGACGAACATGTCTCTGGTCGTGATCATGTCGTGGTTGCCTGCGGGAGGGTACTTCAGGCAGCCTTCGGCCCAGGCGATCTGACGTTCGGCGGCGAGCCAGAATTGTTGCCACAGAACCATGTCGATCAGGATCACCCAGGTTGCACGCAGCAGGCGCGGTCGGATCGAGTCGAGCTTGCCCAGGCCCTCGAGCAACCAGCGTTCGCCTGCGATCAGGGGTGTGTGTTCGCCATGGAATTCCTCGTCGGAGGCCTCGCGCCAGTTTTCCTTCCAAAGCAGTTTGTCGATCTCGGTCAGGGGAATGTCGCGGCTGCGCACCATCAGACGGGCAAGGGTCGACTTCCCCCCGCCCGCATTGCCGATGATGGCAATCCGCTTGTCTGTCATGGTGCCTCGGCTGCTGTCAGTCGAAGACGATGACGCTGCGTGCGATCTCGCCGGATTTCATCTCGTCAAACGCTTCGTTGATCTGGCCGAGCTTGATGCGACGGCTGATCATGTCGTCGAGCTTGAGTTTGCCATTGAGGTAGAAGTCGACATAACGCGGCATGTCCCTGCGGAATGCGTTGGAGCCCATGTTCGAGCCGCGCAGCACCTTGTCGCTCAACAGGTCATCGGCAGGGATCTCAAGGGTTTCGCCTTCAGGCACCATGCCGATGATGGTCGCCATGCCTGATGTGCGCAGCATGCGGAAGGCCTGCTCGCTGGTGGTCTTCATGCCCAGCGCCTCGAAGGAATACTCGACCCCACCACCGGTGAGTTCTTTCACGGCTTCCACCGGGTCGCATTCGGCGGCGTTCACGACGTCGGTTGCGCCGAAATGTTTGGCCAGGTTCAACTTTGAGCCTTTGATATCGACCGCAATGATGCGTCCGGCGCCGGCGATTGCGGCACCGTTGATGCAGGAAAGGCCGACACCGCCGCAGCCGATCACAGCGACCGTGCTGCCGACCTCGATATCGGCTGTGTTGATCACAGCACCAAAGCCGGTGGTGACGCCGCAGCCGATCAGCGCGGCACGGTCGAGTGGCATGTCCTTGCGTATCTTAACCAGGGCGTGCTCGTGCACCAGCATCTGCTCGGCGAACGAACCCAGGCTGAACCACTGTGTAATCGCCGAGTTCGCGTCGGACAAACGTGCCTCTTCACCTTCGGCGCGCTCGACTTCCGGGTTTTCGCAACTGAACGGACGGCCTGTGGTGCAGTACTCGCAATGGCCGCAGAACACACTGAGGCATGTGATGACGTGGTCGCCCGGTTTCACATAGGTCACTTCGCTGCCGACCTGCTCGACCACACCGGCCGACTCATGACCCAGGATCATGGGCATGGGACCGCTGTACTTGCCTTCGATGTAATGGAGATCGCTGTGACAAACGCCGCAGGCCGCCGTTCGAATCAGAACCTCATGCGACTTCGGCTTGGAAACCGAAACCTCCTCGATCGTGAGTGGTGTGTTTACTTGGCGCAGAACGGCGGCTTTCATGGCATTTCCCCAACATGAGTTTGTCACCGACAGTCTAACCGCCCCGCCGGGTTGCTGCCAATGCAGGGTTGTCGTGCCGGTGTTTCGGGAATGGCCGGCACCGCGCACCAACCCTTTCCCGCAGGCTTGTCAGCACGCACGAATCCGTCTTGTCGCGCTGATCGCGTGGTGATCTACTTCATGCCTAACTCGAGGGGGTCACTTATGGCGCAGGCAGAACGGTTTCCGGTGCTTCAAAGCGATGTCGATGCCTTCTGGCGCGACGGTGCCGTGATGCTCAAGAGCGTCTTGAACGACCATTGGCTGAAAGAACTGGCCGATGGTGTGACTTCAAACATGGAGCAGCCGACCAAGCGCACGGTCGATTGGGTCAACAACAAGGAAAC
>JABIUG010000047.1 GCA_018700655.1 Rhodospirillaceae bacterium
CCTTGCGGCAATGCGCCAGCAGCTCCAGGAGATCGAGAAACGGGTTGCCGACTGGGAAACCGCCAAGAAGGAGAGCATCGAAGCGGCCAAAGCCGCGGCCCTGGCCTCATCGCGGGAACTCAGCGCGCAGCTTATGGCCGAACACAAACGCGAAAACGAAGCCGCCAAGAAGGACCAGGAAGAGCGGGTCCAGGAAGCCACGACAGAGCTGCAGCAGAACTTCGAAACGATGGTCAAGAACGTGCATTCGCTGAGCCAGGACGTCGCCCACAATCGAGGCTCGGTCGAAACCGTGATGCGCGCACTGACAAGCCCCGGAGGTGCCGGCCACTTTGCCGAGATCGGCCTGGAGAACACGCTGAAGTCGTTTGGCCTGCAGGCCGGGCGAGATTTTGTCATGCAGCACACCACACTGGGCGAAGACGGAGGGCGCCTGCGCCCCGATGCAATTGTTTTCCTTCCCGGTGACGCGGCACTGGTGATCGACAGCAAGGCCTCGAAGTTCTTCCTGGAACTCGCCGAAACGGAAGGGACCGATGCCGAGGATGAGGCCTATTCCGGGCTGGCGCGCACCATGGCCCAGCACCTGCGCGACCTGACGAACAAGGATTACGCCTCGGCAATCCGCGACTCCTACCGTAACGCCGGCCGGGGCGATGAATTCCGCAAGATCACGACGGCGATGTATCTGCCCAGCGAGGCCGCGATCGAGCGCCTCGACATCGCCGACCCGGAGTTTTCCCGCAAGGCCAGCGCCGGTCGTATCATCCCGGTAGGCCCTTCCGGGTTGCGTGGCCTGATCGGGCTGGCCAGCGTCAACATCGATCTGGGGCGCCAGGCCGAAAACCAGGAAAAGATCGTCGATGCGACCCGCGCCCTGCTCGACAGCGTGCTGGTCGCGCTGGGCCACGCCGAACGGGTTGGAAACAGCCTGGAAAGTGCGGCCAAAAACTTCGCCAAGTTTACCTCATCGATCAACAGCCGCCTTCTGCCGCGCTCGCGCGGGCTGGTCGAACTTGGCGTCCGGCCCAACAAACACAAGGGCCAGATTCAGAACCTGGCGGCCTTTGAAGTCACAACCTTTGATGCCGCCACCTTCATTGAAGGCGACGTGACGACAGACACCGAAGAGAACGACGACGTTGTACCCCCCCCCCTTGGTGTGGGACACTCCGAGCAGGAATGAATCTGTGGCGTTGACGAACAGGAGCGATGCCCTTGGATAACCTCGAAATCGGCGGCCTTGCAATCTTTGCACTCGTCTTTGGTGTGCTGGCGATCATCATCGTCAGCATGTCGGTGGTGACCGTTCGGCAGGGCTTTGAATACACCTTGGTGCGATTCGGGCGCTATACGCGCACCTTGCCCCCAGGGCTCCATGTCATTGTGCCGATGATCGACCGGATCGGGCACAAGATGAACATGATGGAGACCGTCATCAATGTCCCCGAACAAGAGGTCATTACCCGCGACAACGCGATGGTCGCGGTCGATGGCGTGATGTTCTTCCAGGTTCTCCAGGCAGCCCAGGCGGCCTATGAGGTAACCGATCTCAGAGGCGCGATCATCAACCTTTCGATGACCAACATCAGAACGGTGATGGGTTCGATGGATCTGGACGAACTGCTCAGCCATCGTGACCGGATCAACGCCCAGCTCCTGAAGGTGGTCGACGAAGCGACCTCGACCTGGGGTGTGAAGGTCACGCGCATCGAGATTCTCAAGATCCAGCCGCCAATCGACCTGGTCGCTTCGATGGCCAGGCAGATGAAGGCCGAACGCGAGAAACGCGCCAACATCCTGGAATCCGAGGGCGTGCGTCAGGCCGACATCCTGCGCTCCGAAGGCGAGAAACAGGCCGCCATTCTCCAGGCAGAGGGCGAGCGCGAATCAGCCTTCCGCGACGCCGAAGCACGCGAACGCCTGGCCGAAGCGGAAGCTTTCGCGACCAAGGAGGTCAGCCAGGCGATTGCCGAGGGCAACATCCAGGCGATCAACTATTTCATCGCCCAACGCTACATCGATGCGTTGGGCGCCTATGCCCGCTCGCAAGGCGAGAAGGTCCTGTTCCTGCCGTTGGAGGCGACCTCGATCGTCGATTCCGTGAGCGGCGTCGCACAACTTGCCGCAAGCGCCCGCGAACAACGCGGCGGGGAGGGCTGAGCCATGCCATATGTAGCAGGAGCCGTTGTTCTCTTCGCCATCATCCTGATCATCAAGGCGATCAAGATCGTGCCCCAGGGTAATGCCGTCACGGTCGAACGGTTTGGCCGCTTTACGCGGGCCCTGATGCCCGGATTGACTGTGATTGTGCCTTTCATCGATCGCATCGGCGCACGCATCAACGTCATGGAAAACGTGCTGGAGGTGCCCGAACAGGACGTCATCACCAAGGACAACGCCATGGTCGGGGTCGACGGCGTGGTGTTTTTCCAGGTCATGGAGCCGGCAAGTGCCGCCTATGAGGTGAACGATCTCCATCGCGCGATCACCAACCTGGCGATGACCAACATCCGGACCGTGATGGGTTCGATGGCGCTCGATGAACTGCTGTCGCAACGCGACCGGATCAACCAGACCATTCTGGCCGTGGTCGACGAAGCAACTTCGGCCTGGGGCGTGAAAGTCACGCGCGTCGAGATCAAGAACATCGAACCGCCGCGCGATCTTGTCGACGCCATGGCGCGCCAGATGAAGGCAGAACGCGACAAGCGCGCCACCATCCTGGATGCCGAAGGCGACAAACAATCGGCCATCCTGCGCGCCGAAGGCCACAAGCAGTCGGCCATTCTGGAAGCCGAGGGCCGCCGCGAATCCGCCTATCGCGAGGCCGAGGCCCGTGAACGTTCGGCCCAGGCCGAAGGCAAGGCGACCCGTGATGTCTCCGACGCAATCGCCAGCGGCGACCTGCAGGCGATCAACTATTTCGTCGCCCAGAAATATGTCGATGCCCTCAAGGCCCTGGCCGACGCACCCAACCAGAAGGTTCTGTTCGTGCCTCTGGAATCGGCCGGTATGATCGGCGCGCTGGGCAGCGTCACCGAAATCGTGCGCGAAGCCTTTGGCGGCGGCGGTTCCGGCAAACGCGCTCCCGCGTCGTCGGCCAGCACGGCAAGCCGCAGCGCCCCGCGCACCCGCACGACGACGCAACCGCGTGTCATCGCACCAAAGCAGGAGCGCGATCCAGAACCGATGGACGTCTATTCCTGGCCGCCGCCCAGCCCCTGGGATCCGTGACCGGAGATATGTGAGCCATGTTCGACGAGCTTCTTTATTGGCACTGGTGGGTGATCGCGGTTGTCCTGATCATCCTGGAACTCACCGTATCAGGCGCCTTTTTCTTCCTTTGGCTCGGTGCTGCCGCGGTTGTCGTGGGCCTGCTCGCCCTGATCCCCGGTGTGACCTGGGAAGCCCAGCTTCTGGCCTTTGCCACGCTGGCGGTCGTTTCGGTCTTCATGTGGCGCATCTACAAGCCCAAGAAACTCGAAAGCGAGCACCCGACGCTGAACAAGCGCGGGCACCAGTACATTGGGCGCAAGTTCACGCTGGATGCACCGATCGTCAACGGCGTGGGCAAGTTGATCGTTGCCGACACGACCTGGAAGATCAACGGCACGGACATGCCCGAAGGCACCCAGGTGACCGTGACCAGCGTCGACGGCACCGCGCTTCATGTGGAGAAAGCCGCAACAGCAGAAGCCGGCTGATCAGCAGATATCAATTGCCTTGCAGTAGTCACTCATGGCGTTGTTGATGAAGGTTTCCAGCACCTTGTTGCGGGCCTCATAGACGTCCTTCAGACAGCTCACATCGCCACCACATGCGTTACGCCTGGTGATGAATTCATGGGCCAGATCTTGCTGATTCCCGCTTTCTCCCATCAGCATGGGAACCTCTTGAGCGACGCCGTAAAGCGTGCCCATCTTCATATCGAGATTGGAGAGCGAGCGGCTATCGCAGATGGCGTGTTCTGTGGGTGTCGCAGCCTTCTGGCAATCAGAGCTCTGGGCCTGAGCACCCGTGGAAACGGCCAGGAGCGCGCCACACAGGCAGATGAGTCCGAGAGCTGATTTCATGACGAGGTTCTCCGATTTCCAGGCGTTGATCGATCAAACATCCCGGCGGGCTTTCAGGGCCGCACCCAGGGTGCCTTCATCGAGGTAATCGAGCTCACCACCGATCGGCACGCCCAGCGCCAGGCGTGAGATCTTCACGCCACTCTCTTCAAGGCGATCAGTAACGTAGTGGGCCGTGGTCTGGCCATCGACCGTGGCGTTGGTCGCCAGAATGACCTCTTCGACCCCCCCGGCAGCCGTGCGGCTGACAAGGCTTGCGATCCGAAGATCTTCCGGGCCGACGCCATCAAGCGCCGAAAGGGTTCCACCCAACACGTGATAGAGACCACCGAACACTCCTGCCCGTTCCAGCGCCCAGAGATCGCCGACTTCCTCGACGACACAGAGAGTGCTGCGATCCCGGCGCGGGTCCGAACAGACGCTGCAGGGCTCGACCGTATCGAGATTGCCGCAGGTCGCGCAGGCCTTGACCGATTCGGCGGTCTGCTCAAGCGCAGCAGCAAGAGGCCGCAGCAGCGTTTCCTGATGTTTCAGCAGATGCAACACGGCACGACGCGCCGAACGCGGGCCCAGGCCCGGCAGTCGCGCCAGCAGCTCCGCCAGACGCTCGATCTCCGGCCCACCCATAGCCATCAGCCTAGAACGGCAGGTTGAGGCCGGCCGGCAGATTAAGCCCGCCGGTCACCTTGGCCATCTCGTCCTTGACGTAGGTCTCGACCCGGCCGCGTGCATCGTTGACCGCCGCGACGACCAGATCCTCCAGGATCTCGGTGTCGCCGGGTGTGACCAGTGTCGGGTCGATCGAAAGACGCTTGAGCTCGTGTTTGGCCGTCATCACCGCCGTGACCATGCCGGCCCCTGCGCTGCCTTCGATCTCGGTCTCGGCAAACTCTTCCTGCATGGCGGCCATCTTGCCCTGCAGCTCCTGGGCCTGCTTCATCATCTTGGCGAGGTTCATGAACCCGTGTTCTCCGCTTTGGTTTCTTCCGCGTCGTGTACTGCCACAACCTTGGCGCCGGGAAAGGCGTCGAGAATGCGTGCCACGCCGGGGTCGGTTTCGGCATCGCTCAGGCGTGCCTGATGTTGTGCTTCTTCCTGGGCCGCCACCGTTTCGGCGCCCTCTTCGGGCGATACGGCAACGATCCAGCGCTCGCCCGTCCAGGCCTCGAGATGACGCGACAACGAGCGAATAAAATCGGACGGCAGATTATCGTCCGTCCTGAGGTCGATCCGGCCGGGGCTGTAAGAAACCAAACGCACATTGTTGCGCAGCTGGGCCATCAGGATGACTTCGCCCTGTTCCTCGGCAAGATTTACCAGCGCCTCGAAATTCTCCGGCATGGGCGCGACAGTCGGCTTTGGAGGCTCTGCAGGCACAACCACCACCGGTTCGAGCGGCGGGGCCTCTGCCATGACCTGTGCCGCTGTGGTGGGTGGCGCGGGCTGCGGTAATGCAGAAGGTGCCGATGGCGAGGCCACGGACGCCACCCCACCCGCCGCCGCAGCCTTGAGCGCCTCTTCGGGCGTCGGCAGGTCGGCGCTGTGGGCCAGACGCACCAGCGTCATCTCGACCGCCTGGAGGCTGTTGGGTGCGGTGCGCGCTTCGCTGATGCCCTTGAGCAGGATCTGCCAGGCGCGGCTGAGATGGGGAACCGCGAGTTTCTGAGCCATCGCCGCACCGCGCTCACGCTCGAACTCCGGTGCAGCGTAGCTCGCCGCTTCGGGCGTCACCTTGTAGCGGGTCAGCCAGTGGGTCAGTTCCAGCAAGTCCTCGAGCACAACGACCGGGTCGACACCGGCGGCGTACTGGCCATCAAGATTGGCCAGCGCCGCCGCTATCTCACCGCTCATGACCGCCTCGAAGAGATCAAAGACCAGGCCGCGGTCGGCCAGACCCAGCATTTCGCGGACATCCTCTTCGGCGACCTTGCCCTGGCCCTGGGCAATCGCCTGGTCGAGAATCGAAAGGCCATCGCGCGCCGAACCATCGGCCGCACGTGCGATCAGCGCCAAAGCTTCGGGCGATGCTTCGGCCTCTTCCTCTTCGACCAGCTCGGCGAAATAGGTCGCCAGTTCGGAGGCGTCGATCCGGCGCAGATCGAACCGTTGGCAGCGCGACAGAATGGTCGCGGGGATCTTGCGCAGTTCGGTGGTGGCAAAGACGAACTTCAGGTGTTCAGGTGGCTCTTCCAGCGTCTTCAGCAGCGCATTGAACGCCGCGTTGGAGAGCATGTGGACTTCGTCCATGACGTAGATCTTGTAGCGCCCCATAACCGGGCGATAACGCGCCGCTTCAAGCAGGTCGCGCATGTTGTCGATCCCGGTGTGGCTGGCGGCATCGATTTCCAGGACATCGACATGGCGGTCTTCGGCAATCGCGACACATTGCGCGCACACACCGCAGGGTTCGGCCGTGACCTCGCCGGTGCCGTCAGGCCCAACGCAGTTTAGAATACGCGCCAGAATACGGGCCGTGGTCGTCTTGCCGACGCCACGCACACCGGTCAGCAGGAAGGCCTGGGCAATGCGACCGCTTGCGACCGCGTTGCGCAGGGTCCGCACCAGCGCATCCTGACCACGCAGACCCTCCAGACTGGTTGGACGGTACTTGCGCGCAAGGACGCGATAATCGGTTGCGGCTTGGTCCTGCTCTGCCATGGCTCCGATGATGGTTCGTCACAACGCCTCGCCCCAGGCAGCGCCGGATGGAGCCGGCAAAGGCCGGCGGGCGGGATGGAAGACTGACTCGACCCGAGTGAATCCCGCTGCGGCTGCTTCCTTCCGGATCTGACCGGGTTCACGAGCCAGCCCGTCCGGGCCAGCCTTCCGGGGATGACCATATCGACCGTGCCACATCCCGCGCAAGCCCCGTCGGTGGAATTGCACAGCACAAAGCACCATGCCAACGTCCTGCCATGACAGATCTTTTGCATTACAGCGGACAGGCGATCGAGCGGGCAGGCGAAAAACGCCGCGATGACGGCTGGATCAGCGGTCAACTCGGCTCGGCAGCGGCCCGCATTGTGCCGATCTGGCAGGGCAAGAGCCTGTTGGCAGGTGATGGCGCAGCTTATCTCGCGGCAAGCGAGGCATGGCACCTGCTGGAAGGCGCCCCATCGGAGCCGATTTTCCTCGGGATTGATGAACTGGGGCCCCTCTTTGCCCTCGACCTTTCCCACCTGAGCGAGGTCAGCGCAGCAAACCTGCTGTCGAACGCAGATTTTCAGGAGCTTTATGGGGTCGCGACCCAGCTTGTCCGGCGTGAGGCATCGCTGCTCTCCCATGCGGCATGGATGGTCCACTGGACGCGCCGCCACCGTTTCTGCGGCGCCTGCGGCCAACCCACGACCTCACGCGAAGCCGGCCATGTTCGCGCCTGTACCAACGAAAACTGCGGTGTACTCCATTTCCCGCGCACCGATCCGGCTGTGATCATGGTCGTCGAACATGAAGACCGCTGCCTGCTCGCCCACCAGAAAGGCTGGCCCGGGCGTCTCCATTCCTGCCTGGCCGGTTTCGTCGAACCGGGGGAATCGGCCGAAGAGGCCGTTGTGCGCGAGGTAAAGGAAGAATCCGGTGTCGTCGTGCGCGATGTGCAGTTCTTTGCGACCCAGCCCTGGCCCTATCCCTGCTCGCTGATGTTGGGTTTCTATGCCATGGCCGATGACGGCGCCCTGACCCTCGACGACATCGAACTTGAAGAGGCCCGCTGGTTCAGCCGTGACGAACTGCGCTCGCCCGATCTCGATATTGAATTGCCGCGCCACGATTCGATCGCCCGCCGCCTGATCGACGAGTGGATCGACAGGAGCCAGAGCAGATCGCGTTAAGCCTGCGCAACACTCTATGAACCAGAGCGGATTCACGCAAAAGGGTTGCGCCACGCGTGGTGCAACCTTCTCGCGATCCGATCTAGAGCAATTCCGCAGGCCGGGAATTTGTTCTAGGGTCTGCGACCCCATTCAGACCTTGCGAGGACTTCAACATGAGCCGCCTAGAGATTCATCAGATCCCGGTTCTGTCCGACAATTACGTCTATCTCGCCCATTGCCCCGAGACTGACGCAACGGCTGTCGTCGACCCGGCAGTCACCGGGCCGGTGCTTGATGCCGCCAAGGCCAAGGGCTGGACCATCACGCATATCCTCAACACCCATCACCACGACGACCACACCGGCGGCAATCTTGAGATCAAGGAAGTAACCGGTTGCACGATTGTCGGGCCCAGGGCCGACCGCAGTCGCATTCCCGGGATCGATGTCGAGGTCGATGAAGGTGACAGCTACACGCTGGGTAATGCTCAAGCCAGGGTCTACTTCGTGCCCGGCCACACACGCGGACACATCGCCTTCTGGTTCGAGGATTCGGATGCGCTGTTCTGCGGCGACACCATGTTTGCGCTGGGCTGCGGGCGCCTGTTCGAGGGAACGCCGGCCCAGATGTGGTCCTCGCTCTCGACGTTCATGACACTGCCGGGCGAAACCCGTGTTTACTGTGCCCACGAATACACCCAGGCCAATGGCCGCTTCGCGCTGTCTGTCGAACCCGACAACGGCGCCCTCGTGCGCCGTATGGCCGAGATCGACGAAAAGCGGGCCAACGACATCCCCACGGTCCCCTCGACCATCGCCGAGGAACTCGCGACCAACCCGTTTTTGCGTCCAGAAAGCCCGCTGTTGCAGAAAACCGTGGGTTTGCTCGGCGCCGATCCTGTGGCCGTCTTTGCCGAGACCCGCGCCCGCAAGGACAGTTTCTAGTGCCGGGATGTTGGCGCATTTGCGCCAGAAATCGCATGATGATTGACGAACGTGTGGATTCGGCGACTGAGTGCGTGTGTTACTGAGTACCGAACATAAGACTGCCGCAGAAAAATATGCGGAAACATAATGGGGCTTGGAATGAAGACGTTTGCATACAGCTTGATACTGACAATTGCGGCGACGGTTGGCGGCCAGGCTTGGGCCGAAGAAGCACAGTCGGCGATTATGGCGGGGGCTCCTGTCTTCGTCGAAACCTACAATGCGAGCGACGGCGCAGCGCTTGCTGCGTTCTATACGGAAGACGCCGCCTTGCTGCCTCCCGGCGGTGCGCGGGTCAACGGTCGCGAGGCAATCGCCGCGTTCTGGCAAGGCGCCATGGATAGCGGCCTTGTCATCAATAGCCTGACGCCCACCGAGATCATGCAGTCGGGCGACCAGGCGGTCGATGTCGGAACGATCTCCCTGAGCGCGCCCGACGGTTCCGGCGGTATGGTGGAACTCAGCGCGAAGTATACCGTCATGTGGAAACAGGACAGTGAATGCGTCTAGCGGCTCCACCGCGACATGTGGAATATGAACCCGTCCGAGTAGAGCAGTTTCGCGACAGGCGGCGGGCCGGGTCGGGCCGTCGCCTGCATTCGCGAGACAGATTGTCTACCCGATCATTCCCGGCAGCAGCCTCGGCTGACTGCCCGCAACCGTTTGCCTAATCGTCGCCGGCGACCCGTTTCTGTGCTTCTGCCCGGTAGGGATGTGCGCGATAGGTGCCCAGGACACGGACTTCCTTGGCAAAAAACGCAAGTTCCTCCAGCGCCAGACGCATCAGTCGGTCGTCGGGATGTCCGTCGGCATCGGCATAAAACTGGGCCGCGCTGAACGAACCGTCGATCATGTAACTTTCCAGTTTGGTGAGGTTGACCCCGTTGGTCGCGAATCCGCCCAGCGCCTTGTAGAGCGCGGCCGGTACGCTTCTGACGTGGAAAATCATGCTGGTGATGAGCGGTCCGGAATCCTGATCGGGCATCTGCGCATCACGCGACAGGATTAGAAACCGCGTGTGGTTGTGGGCACCGTCTTCAAAACCCGCTTGCAACACATCAAGGCCATAGATTTCCCCGGCCAGCGCCGAAGCGATTGCGCCCTGGGTTTTCTCTCCCTGCTGGGAAATGTCGCGCGCCGCCCCGGCGGTATCGGCGTGGGTCACCGGCGTCAGGCCCAGCGAACGCAGCCGCACGCGGCATTGGCCAAGTGCCTGCACATGGGAATGCACCGCCGTGAGACCGTCGATTGTCGCGCCTGAAACACCCAGAAGATGATGGTTTACGCGCTGGAAATGCTCACCGACGATGTGCAGGGAGGACTGCGGCATCAAGTGGTGAACATCGGCAACACGACCCGCAAGCGAGTTTTCTATCGGCAGCATCGCAAGCCGGGCATCGCCGGATTCGACCGCCTGAAAGACATCTTCGAAGGATTCGCAGGCCAGCACGTCCATCTCTGGATGCACTTCACGGCATGCCATGTGCGAATAGGCGCCTGGCTTGCCCTGGAAGGCAACGGTGTTATCGGCAGTCATGTTCTGGCCAGTCGGGTGGTCGTTGTGGGGCTGTCAGGGCATCGGCGCCAGCAACGCGCGCGCCCTTTCAAGGTCGGCGGGAGTATCGACACCCAACGGAATCGAGTCAACGCGGGCCACGGCGATGGTCATGCCGGCTTCGAGCGCACGAAGCTGCTCCAGCTTCTCGCGTTGTTCCAGCCGACTGACCGGCAGCGTGACAAACCGCTCCAGTGCCGCGCGCCGATAGGCGTAGAGGCCGATGTGATGCCATAGCGGACCTTCGCCGGCAGGCGCCGTTGCACGAGTAAAATAGAGCGCCCAGCCGGTTTGTTCGCCGAATTGTCCGGCGCCCTCCCAGGCGACAATCGCCTTGACGACGCTGGGGTCGTCACGTTCGTGCGCGTCACGGATTTCAGCAACCAGCGTGGCAATATCGCCCCCGCTGGATTGGAGGACCGAAACAGCAGCGCGCAAGGTGCCGGGATCAAGTGTCGGCAGGTCGCCCTGAACATTGACCACGACATCGTGTCGCCCATCGGGATCGAGCCGCTGCAGGGCCTGATTGATCCGGTCGGATCCCGACGGCAGATCGGGGTCGGTTAAGACGGCTTCACCGCCTACGGCCCGAACGGCATCGAGAATTTCTTCCTCGGCCGCAGCGACCGCAACCGGCCCGACATCGGCCTCCTTGGCACGTCGCCAGACCTGCACGATCATCGCTTCGCCGCCGATTTCGGCCATCGGCTTGCCGGGCAGTCGCGTAGAGGCCATACGGGCCGGGATGAGGACAATTGCAGACATTGATCTCTCTAAATCAGAGCCGTTCGCAACAAGGCTCAACACTCTTGCGATAGCACATTTGCAGGGGAAATGGCTCTTGTTCATTGGGATCGTGCCATTTTGCTGCGAAGCGTCCGCAACAAACCGAAATCCATGCAATCTGCCCCCCAGAAGGGGTTGAACACACACCCGTGACGTGACTAATCTCCGCCGCCTGTCTTAGCGGCCCGCGACGTGTGCGGAATTTATCTCCTTCAAGGTCGGATCACATGAATTCCTTTGAGTTCAACAAGATTGCCGGTGGTGTTCTGGTTGCCCTTTTGCTTGTCGTCTGCATCGACAAACTGAGCAACATTCTTTATGCCCCAGAGCTTCCCGAACATGCTGCGGTCGAGACCGAGGCAGACGCGCATTCCGATGCCGATGTCGGCGGCGGACATGACGCGCCCGAAGTCTCGATGGCCGCACTGCTGGCTGGCGCAGATCTGGAAGACGGCGAAGGCCAGTTCAAGAAGTGCAAGAGCTGTCACACAATCGAATCCGGTGGCGCCAACGGCACGGGCCCGAACCTCTACGGGATCGTCGGTAATGCGCAGGCCCATAGTGCAGATTTCGGTTACTCGGCCGTTCTTTCCGATCTGGGTGGCACCTGGACCTTCGAAGAGCTCGACGCCTTCCTGACCAGCCCGAAGACCTATGCCAACGGAACCAAGATGACCTTCCGCGGTATCTCCGATGGAGAGGACCGCGCCAACCTGATCGCCTGGCTAAACACCCAGTCGGACGCACCGCTGGCGCTGCCTGCAGTGGCAGAGCCGGTTGCTGACGAAGCCGCCGAGGACATGACTGACACGCACGATGACGCCGCGGATGCGGCTGATGATGCAGCCGACGATGCTTCGGATACCGGCGATGACATGATGGATGACGTCACCGAAGCCGCCGACGAGATGGTGGACGATGTCAGCGAAGCCGCTGACGACGCCATGGACAGCGCTTCGGACGCGCTTGACGACATGTCCGAAAGCGCCACGGATGCCATTGACGACATGACCGGCAGCGCAACAGACGCAACCGGCGGCACCGCTGTTGCGGGCAGTGCAGCGGTTGCCATGATTGCCGCCGGCTCCGTCGAGGACGGCGAGAGCGTTTCGCGCAAGTGCTCGAGCTGCCACACCTTCGACGAAGGTGACGGCAACCGGGTCGGCCCGAACCTCTGGAACGTCGTCGACAAGCCGATCGCAAGCGACCCCGACTACAGCTATTCCGATGCGATGGAGGCTGAGGGGGGCAACTGGACCTATGATCGCCTGTGGACCTACCTGATGGATCCCAAGGCCGAGATTCCCGGCACCAAGATGGGCTTCCGCGGCATCTCGGATGAAGAAGATCTGGCATCGCTGATCCTCTACATGCGCGACCAGTCGAACGAGCCGACGCCGCTGCCCGGAGCCGAATAACCTCAACAACGCCCGCAAGGCGCTGGAGCCGGATTTGACCGACGAGCAGAACCTGAAACACAAGGAGCTCGACGGGCGCAAGATTGCAGCCGAGCTTCACATCACGACGCAGGCCGAGGTTGAAGTCCTGACCCAGGCCGGCTGGGCGCCGCGTCTGGTCGCTGTGCTGATTGGTGATGTCGCAGCCGTCGAGATCTATGTGCGTAATCAGAGACGCACGGCAGAACGCCTCGGCATTGCCTTCGAAGAGCGCCACTTCCCAGCCGACATCACGGAACCCGAACTGCTCGCCGCCGTCCAGGCCATGAACGCCGATCCGCGTGTCACCGGAATCATCGTGCAGCGCCCGGTACCCCCGCAGATCAACGTCAAACGTCTGCAGGGCACGATTCATCCGCTCAAAGACGTTGAAGGGCTACATCCCGCCTCGATCGGTAACATTGTCTACAACGAGCTTGATCTGGGGCCCTGTACAGCAATGGCGTCGGTCCACATGCTCAAGACTACCGGGCTTGCCCTGTCAGGCCTTGAAGTCGTGGTCGTGGGCCATTCCGAGATCGTCGGCAAGCCGATTGCCTTCCTGCTCATGGCCGAAGGCGCAACGGTGACGGTGTGCCATCACATGACACGTAATCTGGCGGTTCATTGTCGCCAGGCCGATGCCGTTTTTGTCGCTGTCGGCAGGCCCGGACTGGTCACGGGGAACATGATCAAGCCGGGTGCTGCTGTGATCGACATCGGCATCAACCGGGTCGAGAACCCTGACGGCACGGCACGCACGGTCGGTGATTGTGAGTTCGAGAGCTGCCGGGAAATTGCAGGGTGGATCACCCCGGTCCCCGGCGGAGTCGGGCCGGTAACCGTGGCCATGCTGATGCACAACACCGTGACGGGTGCGAAACGCCAGAAGGAATTCTACGGCAACGCGTTTACCGCAGTTTCCTGGACCACGAGCCCCGAAAGCCTGGAAGGCTCGTCACAGACTTGAGTCAGGTTTCGTAGCCGGGCGGAGGTACAAAACCGCCGATCTCGCGTGCCAGAAGACCGGCGAAGCGGATCGGCGTCAGGTCTTCCAGATAGGGACCAATCGCCTGCAGGCCGACAGGCAGCCCCTCTGTCGTGCGCGTGACCGGAAACGCCGTCGAGGGCTGCCCCGCCAGGGTCGCCACGCCTGCGTAAAAGCAGTTGTGCATATAGTCTGCCTCAGCGCCATTGACCTGCAAACGCCTGTCCAGGAAAGGCCTTTCATCATGCGGGAAGGCATTGGTGACGTCGGCCGGCGAGAGCCAGATATCGACATCGCGGAAGAAGTCGCGATAGCTCTCACGCAGGGCTTCGCGATAAGCAAGCCAGCCCAGAAAATCCCCGGCTGTCGCGGCAATGCCGGCATTGC
>JABIUG010000387.1 GCA_018700655.1 Rhodospirillaceae bacterium
AACGGCGATGCAGCCGTCTGGGACCGCGGCAACTTCGCAGCAGACATGCCGGGCCACCACTATCGCTCTAAGTGGTATACCGATCTCAAGGATCCGCACCGGCCTTCCTATGGCATCGGGATTCACGGCCAGTCCGTGTTCTTCGATGCGGTCTCCGGCGTCGTCTGCGCCAAACACTCGACCCATCCCGCACCGGTCGACCCCAAACTCTTCGATGACATGTTCCGTGCCTTCAAGGCCATCGCCCACGCTCTCTCGGATTGAAGCCATGACCGTCACACCGACCAACTTCCAGGACCGGCCGCACAGCGCGTGGGGCTTCCATCATGTCCGCGAACTGCATCCCACAGCGCAGGTCTGGCGTGGAGCGGGCCCTGTTTGGGATCTGCCGACACAAACGTCCGATCTCGAGGATGTGACGTTCGAAGGCGCCGACGGGCAGTCGACGACGCTGACCGCCATGATGGCCGAGCCTGTCCATGACGGTTTGCTCGTACTGCACAAGGGGACAGCGGTCTACGAGGCCTACGGCAACGGCATGCGTCCGCAGGACCCGCACATCCTGATGTCGACCACCAAGTCCTTTGCCGGCTCGCTGGCCGGAATTCTTGCAGAGCAGGGTGTACTCGACCTCAACGCAGACGTTGCCGATCTCGTTGCCGACCTCAAGGGTACGGCCTATGGCGGTGCGACGGTGCGCCAGGTTCTCGATATGCGGGTCGGTCTGGATTATTCCGAAGACTACACCGATCCCAAATGCGACTTTGCCTATATGGATGCTGCCTGCGGCTGGCGGCCTCCGGTTGAACCCGGTGCGCCCGACAACCTGCTTGATCACATCGGCACGATCAGATCTGCACCACCCCATGGCGGTGCGTTCCATTATGTTTCGCCAACCGCGCTGGTGATGGGCTGGGTGCTGGAAGCAGCAACGGGCGAGACCTTTGCCGAATTGGTCTCCCGGCTGATCTGGCAGCCGATGGGCGCGGAGTTCGACGGTGACCTGGCGCTCGACCGCTGTCATCGCTCCCAGACCGAGGGCGGGCTCAACGTGACCCTGCGTGATCTCGCGCGGTTTGGTGAGTTGCATCGCCTGGGCGGAACGGCCAACGGCACGCGGATCGTGCCCGAAGCCTGGATCACCGATATCCGCGAGAACGGCGATCCCGACGCCTGGGACGCTGGAACCATGGCGGACATCATGCCGGGCCACCACTATCGCGCCATGTGGTACACCAACCGCAGCCATCCGCACCGGCCCATGATGACCATGGGAGCGTTCGGTCAGACTGTTTATGCCGATCCCGTAGCAGAACTCACGATCGCCAAGCTGAGTTCTTTCCCTAACGCAGGCGATGAGCTCTTCGGCGAAATGTTCCGCTGCCTCCAGGCCATCACCGACGCCCTTCACGGAGACTGACATGCCCGACCATGATCTGATGCAGACCTTCCCCGCAGCGCCTGAAAAGATGGTGACGCTGGAGAACTGGCGCTTGCCGCCGTTCAACCGCTGGGCCTATCAGCATGTCAGCGAGCTGGTTCCCTCTGCACAGATCTGGCATGGCGTCGGGCCGGCCTGGGCGTTGCCGCGTGCATCCATGGATCTGGGCGACATTGCCTATACCGACCACACTGGTGCCGCAGCGACCTTCAACCAGTATCTCGACCGTCATGAGACCGACGGTATCTGCGTCATTCATCATGGCGAGATCATCGCCGAGCATTACCGCAACGGCCTCCAGGCGCACCGTCCCCATATCCTGATGTCGGTCTCAAAATCGATCACTGCACTGGTGATCGGCATTCTGGTGGAACACGGCAAGCTCGATCCGGCTGCAGGCATTACGCACCTCATCCCTGAGGTTGCGGGTTCCGCGTTCGGTGATTGCACCCTGCAGCATCTGCTCGACATGACCGCCGGCGTCGATTTCACGGAAGATTATCTGGCCGACGCCGGACTCATCACCGAGTACCGCGAGGTCTCCAACTGGAAGCCTTCCAGCAATCCCGCCAACCCCGGCGACCTGCGCTCCTGGCTGTGCACCCTGAAGAAGTCGGGCGAACACGGCGCGGCTTTCCACTATGTCTCACCCTGCACCGACCTTTTGGGCTGGGTGATCGAGCGCGCCACGGGGCGGCCCTATGCCGAGATGGTCAGCGAACTGCTCTGGCAGCCGATGGGTGCGGAGTTCGATGGTTATGTCACGGTCGACCGGCACGGTGCGCCGCGTACCGCGGGTGGTGTCTGCCTTTGCCTGCGCGATCTCGCACGGGTCGGACAGATGATGCTCGAGAACGGCCAGGCCAATGGCCGCCAGGTCGTACCCCAGAGCTGGGTCGCAGACAGCCGTTTCAACGGTGACAAGGCCGCCTGGGCTGCCGGTGAATCGGCCGCCTCGAACCCCGCGGGAAGTTACCGCAACAAGTGGTGGGTCATGGGCGACGGCCATGGCGCCTATACCGGGATCGGCGTCTTCGGCCAGTACCTCTGGATCGATCCCGTCGCCAGCCTGGTGATCGCCAAGTTCGCTTCCGAGCCGCTGCCGACCGACGACAATGTCAGCCTCGATACTGCAAGGTGCTTCCAGGCCGTGGGCCAGGCCCTGGCCTGATGGGAGCGACCATTCGCGACATGACGCAGGACGATGCCGAATGGTTTCTGCCGCTCAACAATTCCGAGGTCCCTCATGTCAACGCGCTTGATGCCGATGATCTGGCAGCGCTGCTGGCTGAAGCGTCGCTGGCGCGGGTGGCGCAAGTCGACGACCAGCCTGCCGCCGGCCTGATCGTGTTCTCACCCGGTGCGGCCTATGGCAGCGCCAATTATGCCTGGTACCAGCAACGTTATGACGGCTTCGTCTATATCGACCGTGTCGTGACGGGCCCGGCCTTTCGCGGTCAGGGCCTGGCGCGGCGGTTTTATGATGAAGCCTGGGCAATGGCGGCTGAGCAGGACGTGATGCTGTGCTGCGAGGTCAACGAGGAACCGCCTAACCCGGGATCGATGCGTTTTCACGAACGGTTCGGATTCGAGCCGGTCGGTGGCCAGCAGACCGAAGGCGGCAAGAAAACCGTCGTCCTGCTCGCGCGGATGCCGGAATAGAGTTTCCTGCTCCGCTGTCGCTCCGTTTGTTTGGTTTGTTCCCTCAGACGCCGGGCGCTCACTTTGTTTCTTCAGCCTCATGCGCCGGCCTTCGCTCCGCGCAGATGGCGCGCCGGCGCAGTCGCGCCGGTCGGCGGCCGCTTCGCTCTCGCCGCCGAGGGCGATCACTGACAGCGCGGTTTCTCAGGCCGCAGACACTTTAACAGCCGTCATGTCTCCACTTGATGGGGGCGTCCATCCCGAACTCTAACCATCTTCACCGGCGGGAGGTGGATCGCCCGCTCTAGCCCGACGATGACCGAGTTGGGGCGGTCGGTCGTGGCGCGGTGGTCTTGCGGGCAGGTGGAGGTCTTCCCACTGGTCGGGACTCATCAGGGTTGCTGGGTTCTCGGACTTCATATGCTGGAAAGGTGTGAGCGGGGCGATAATATCGAACTGCCGGCGCAGTTCCGCGATCGCGGTCTCGTGCACATCGACCCTGACATCGACCTCGGTCAGCTCGGGATAACCCTCTTCGTCCCAGCCATAGGTTGCCACGCGGGCGGAGCGTTCGGTGTAGTGGCGGTCGTCGCCATCGGTCTGGCCACCGGCATCGCGTCCGGCCTCGAGCGCCTGCATCAGCCGTTCGGCCAGCGGCTCGGCCGATGTCGCCTCGAAACGTTCACCCATCGCGGCAACGACCTGCTCACCGGCCAGAACATTCCCCATCGCGATCCAGCCGGCACCGGTGTGGTGCCCCTTCCAGTCATGGCAGGCCTCGCCCGAGTGGGCGGCGAGTTCGCCCGAACGTCGAAGGATACCGACCTGACGGTAGGCAAAGTGAGGATCGATCGAAGCGAAATGCGCCATCAGGGCATCGGCCCCGATGCCTTCGTCGAGTTTGCGCGCGCCCTCGGCCTTGAGGATGCGGTTGGTGAAGGCCTGGCTGACCACAAGGTCGCCGGACCGGCTGATGGCCGGGCAAACCGAGCCGACATTGAGTGAAACGGTTGCGATCGCGTATCCCAATCTGCCGGTCTCACTGCATTGGCCCAAAATCGTGTAGGTCATGGCTCTCTCCTCAGTTCGCGACAGTGTAAGCTCCACGGACAGGAAACGAAGACACAAAGACGGAGAAACCGCCATGACCGCAACCGTGATCCGCAATGCCGAATGGGTCGTCGCCTGGGACGGCGAAGAGAACTGCCACGTCTACCTCCATGGCGTCGATGTCGCCTGGCGCGATGGTGTGATCATCCATGTCGGCAACCACTTCGAGGGTGAGGTCGCCGAAGAGTTTTCCGGACGCGCGCGGATGGTGATGCCGGGGTTGGTCAACCTTCATACCCACACCTCGACCATGCCGGTGTTCAAGAGCGTGCGCGAAGAGATCGGCAATCCTCAGCTTTATCTCTCTGCGCTTTATGATGGCTGGAACCTCTTTGCGCCGCTCCAGGAGGACAAGGTCTGGGCTTCGCGTTACGCCTATGGCGAGATGTTGCTTTCGGGCGTGACGAGTTACGTCGACATGTGTTTTCCCTATCCGGGCTGGGTCGATGCCGCCGCCGAAAGCGGGCTCCGGGCGTTCCTCTCACCGCTCTACCAGTCGGCCAGCTGGCGCACCGACAACGGCCACGAGCTTCTCTATGACTGGGCCGAAGATGACGGCCGGGCAAAAATGGATGAATCGGTCGGCGTGATCGATGCCGCACTTGCTCATGAAAGCGGTATGCTGGCGGCGGTGGTCTCACCCATGGCGATCGACACCTGCTCGCTGGCCCTGATTCGCGAAAGCCTCGATATGGCGCGCGACCGTGGCCTTCCGTTCCAGCTCCATTGCGGCGAAGCGATGATGGAGTTTCTCGAAATCACCCGTCGTCATGGTTTGAGCCAGGTTCAGCTTCTGGCGCGCGAGCGCATGCTGGGCCCCGATGTCACGCTGGGTCACGGCCTGTTCCTCGACCACCATTCCTGGCTGCACTGGTCGACCCGGGCCGATATCGGCCTGATCGCCGACCACGGCACCTCGGTCGCCCATTGCCCGACACCGTTCAGCCGCTACGGCATCACGATGGAACACTTCGGAAAGTATCTTGAAGAGGGCGTCAACCTGGGAATCGGGACCGACACCCACCCCCACAACATGCTCGAGGAGATGCGCACGGCCGCGATCATGGGCCGTGTGGCTGCACAGAACATGCATGCGCTGAGCACCACCAACATCTTCAACGCCGCCACGATCGGCGGTGCGCGTGCGCTGCAGCGCGATGATCTGGGCAAGCTTGATGTCGGTGCGCGCGCCGACGTTGTTTCGATTGCACTCGACGACCCCACGATGATGCCGGTCTATGACCCGATTCGCAGCCTGATCTATACCGCTGCCGACCGCGCCGTGCGTGATGTCTGGGTCGATGGCCGCCAGCTTGTTGCCGATGGTTCGCTGACAACACTGGACATGGACACCATCGCTGCCCATTTGCAGGAGGTACAGATACGTGCGCTGGAGAAGGTACCGGAGCGCGACCGTCTGGGCAGAAACGCCCTGCAGGTCGCGCCGCTGACCTTCAGGACACGGCGCCAGCACTGATTTTTCTGGAAGGAAAGAACCTTGGGTATCGAAGTCGTAGGCCTGTTCGGCCTCATCTTTCTCGCACTCTGGATCTGGTCGATCGTCAGTATCGTCCAGAGCAATGCCTCGACCTTCGGCAAGGTCGTATGGAATCTCGTGGTCCTGCTTTTGAGCTATCTCGGTTTTTTCATCTGGCTGATTTTCGGCCCGAAATCGGTAAAAAGATCCTGATCGTCAGATCGTTCGCTGGCGCAGGCTGTCGGCCAACACAAGGGCCAGCGTAAAGAGCACCAGCGCGCCTGCCTGGTGCAGGGCGCCGAGCCAGACCGGGACATAGGCCAGCAGGGTCGCGATCCCCAGGCCAGCCTGAACCAGCGCCATGGCGGCCAGTGTCGAAGCTGCATGTCTTGTGCGCCGCGTCAGCGATGATGACCGCACCCAAAGCCAGTACGCCAGAATGACCAGCACGGTCGCCACGGCCAGAAGGCGATGGTTGAACTGTACGACGGCGATGTTCTGGAACGGATTGAGCCACCAGGGATCGTCTGCCAGATAACCCGAGGGGACGAGTTGGCCGTCCATCAGCGGGAAGGTGTTGTAGTAGAGCCCGGCATCGAGCCCGGCAACGAAGGCGCCTGACACCACCGTGAAGGAAACCATGGCGAGCAGCCAGAGCGCGCGCCGGCGTGCCCGCCTGTGGCCTGTTTCGGCCGGGCCGTAGTCGGCGGGCGTTTGTCTGAGCCCCAGCATGGTCCAGATGATCGCGCCATAGATCAGGAAGGCGAGTGCCAGATGCATGGCGAGGCGGTACTGGCTGACGCTGGGCCGCTCGACCAACCCGCTGGCGACCATGAACCAGCCGACAAATCCCTGTAGCGCGCCCAGCCCGAACAAGACCCAGAGCTTCACGATCAGGGGTCGATCCAGGCGCCGACGCACCAGAAACACCATGAACGGGACAAAGAAGGCGAGCCCGATCAGGCGGCCCAATACCCTGTGGGAATATTCGAACCAGAAGATTGTCTTGAACTCGGCGACCGACATGCCGGCGTTGATCTGTTCGTACTCGGGCGAAGTCCGATAGCGCTCGAACTCCTCCTGCCAGCCTGCATCGTCGAGCGGCGGCAACCAGCCGGTGACCGGTCGCCAGTCGGTCATCGAAAGGCCGGATTCGGTCAGCCGTGTCACACCGCCCAGCACGACCATGCAGAAAATCAGCGCGGCAACGCCAAAGAGCCAGGCGGTCACCGCCTTGCGATCACCGTGAGGCATGGTTTCGGCGGTGCTCACTCCTGGTAATCCTCCTGCCAGTGACCGGTTTCCTTCAGGGCATCGGCAATCTCGGAAGGCATGTAGTTTTCGTCATGTTTGGCCAGCACTTCGTCGGCGACGAAGGTGGCGTCCGGCGCGGGCAGGGTGCCCATGGCGATGATGCCCTGGCCTTCGCGGAATAGATCGGGCAACACGCCGGTAAAGGAGACCGGGACCACTGCGCCGCCATCGGTCAGGTCGAACAGGGTGGTGATGCCGTCCTCGTGTTTGACGACACTGCCGTCGACCACCAGGCCGCCCAGGCGGATGCGGACGTCCGGAGGAACCGGTTCGGCCACCAGATCGGACGGTGCATAGAAAAACGTGACCTTGTCTTCCAGGGCAAACAACACCAGGACCGTGGCAAAGGCAAAACAGACGAAACCGGTGCCCAGGAAGATCATGCGGCGTTGCTTGCGGGTCACGAGCGGGGCTCCCGCTCTGCTTCAAGGCGTTCCAGTTCAGCCCGACGGCGGCGGTCCTGGCGCAGGCTCACGACAAGCAACGCTCCCAGGATCAGCACCGCAGCGCCGAAGGAAGGCCAGACTGTCGCGGCGTAACCGCCCATGTTCAGAAACTCGGTCATTCAAACTTCCATGACGTCAGCATTGTCGTGCTCTGTAGCTAGAGCCCGATCGCTTCAGGTCGGTTCGACCTGAGGCGTGAATCGGTCTCTAAACCTATAGAGAAGAGCAAGATCATATCAGGTCGAACCGACTTGACATGATCTTGCTCTGGCGGCATTGACCTGTCTCAACTGCTGCCCGCGGCAGCCAGTCGCTGCAGCGCCTCGATCCGCCGTGCGGCGAGTTCGCTGCGGATACGGATCAGCAAAAGACTGACATAGAAGGCGGTGAAACCGATCGCCATCACCAGCAGGGCCCAAAGCATCGAAGAATGGATCGTGGGCCCGTCCATGCGCAGCACGCTGGCTGGTTGATGCAGGGTGTTCCACCATTCGACCGAGAACTTGATGATCGGCAGATTGACCGCTCCCACGACTGCCAGGATTGCCGCGGCCCGCCCGCCCCGCTCGCGGTCGTCGAAGGCGCCCGAAAGCGCCATGTGCCCGAGATAGAGGAAAAACAGCACCAGAACGGAAGTCAGCCGGGCATCCCAGACCCAGTAGGTGCCCCAGGTCGGTTTGCCCCAGAGCGCGCCGGTGATGAGTGCGACCGCGGTGAAACTGGCGCCGATCGGCGCGGAAGCCCGCGCTGCGATATCGGCCAGCGTGTGTTTCCAGATCAGGAAGGAAACAGACATGGCCGCCATCACGGCATAACAGAACATCGCCATCCAGGCGGCCGGCACATGGACATACATGACGCGCACGGAGTCGCCCTGCTGGTAGTCGGCGGGCACAAAGATCAGCGACCAGACCAGGCCGGTGCCGATCAGCCCGGCTGCCAGCAGCGATGACCAGGGCAGGACACGCCGCGACAGCCGCTGGAAGCGGGCCGGGCTGGCCAGACTATGTAGAAATGCGGGCAAGGCGGTTGTCTTCTCCGTTAGGCGCAGGGGTGACTACACGGGCCATCTGTTCACGTCCATACACGATCACTCCATGGCCAGGCGCAAGGCGCCGGCGCCCGCAAAGGCGGCGAGCGGCAAGGTCACGAACAGAATGGCGGTCTCGATCAGGATATGGGGCATCACGGGCAGGCCTGCCAGTGTCGCTTCGACCGCAGAGATACCGAAAATCAGCACTGGCACATAAAGCGGCAGGACCAGCAGGCCGATCAAGGCGCCACCGCGCCGGGCGCCCAGAACCAGCGAAGCACCGATCGCGCCGGTCAGGCTGATCGCGGGCGTCCCGATCGCCAGAGTGACGATGAGGGGAAGATAGGCTTGGAGATCGAGTTGCAACATCAGTCCCATCAGGGGCGCCAGCAGAGTGACCGGCAATCCCGTCACCAGCCAGTGCGCCAGGCATTTTGCCACCACGACCGCTTCCAGCGGCAGGGGCGAGAGGGCGAGAAGATCGAGTGAACCGTCCTCCAGATCGGGGCGGAACAGCCGGTCGAGCGAGATGGTTGCAGCCAGCAGGGCCGTGACCCAGACGATGCCCGCGAACTCCCCGAGAGTGTTCAAGGTGAGCGGTCTGAGTGCCGGCCAACGGTACAAAGCGACGTTTAGTGGGGTGTGCCGGCAAGACGCAGAGGAAAGGATTGGCTCCTTTCGGACATACAGTACCCTGTCGCAGCGGCTGCGGACCGTCATCGTGTCTGGGGACAGGCCCCAGGCTCTCACCAGGGGAGACCCCAACATTTGGGAACGGATCGCTGCGAAAGTCGCGAACTACGAAGTGGACGTCTTGGTCCATCTCGGCGGGCAGGTTTACGGTTCAGAAGTTTTCCAGCGCGCATGGGTCCTTTTTCAACGGCACGAGCAGACTGGGTTCTCGACCACGAGCCAGAAAGAGATCGAGGAGGTCTCCAAAGAGCAGCTAAGGGACGTGTACCGGTCCGTCTGGAACATGCCACGGACCCGAAAGGTTTTGGCGAGCGTATCGAACATAATGATGTTGAGCGACGAGGACATATATAA
>JABIUG010000388.1 GCA_018700655.1 Rhodospirillaceae bacterium
CCGCCGACATTCCTGAGAGTGTCCGGGGCAAGGCTGATCAGCACAAGCCCAGGCGGGAGATCAAGGCATGAACGAACAGCGCGGCACCCATCATTACCAGGACGACCCGCGCAATGCGGATGTCCTGATCTACGTGCACGGCGAGCTGGTGCCCCGCGCCAGGGCGATGGTGAGTGTGTTTGATTCCGGATTCATCCTGGGCGATGGCGTCTGGGAGGGGTTGCGCCTGCATAACGGTCATTTCGCCTTTCTCGATGAACACCTCAAGCGTCTCTGGCAGGGCGCCAAGGCGATCGACCTTGACCTTGGCATGTCGCGCGATGAACTCGCTGGAGAACTCCAGCGCACGGTCGAAGCCAACGGGATGGAGTCTGGAGTCCATGTCCGCCTGATGGTGACGCGTGGCATGAAGGCAACGCCCTATCAGGATCCGCGCGTGAACATCGGCGGGCCGACCATCGTCATCATCCCCGAACACAAACAGGCCGCTGAGCGGGAAGACGGCATGCGGCTCTTCACCGTGCATGTCCGGCGCGGTCCGCCCGATGTCCAGGATCCCATGATCAACAGCCACAGCAAGCTCAACTGCATCACGGCCTGTATCCAGGCGACCAAGGCCGGGGCTGACGAGGCGCTGATGCTCGATCCTCACGGCTTCGTCGCGACCTGCAACTCGACTCACTTCTTCATCGTGCGCGATGGCGAGGTCTGGACCTCTACCGGCCGCTACTGCCTCCACGGCATCACCCGCGGCAATATTCTCAAAGTCGCGCGCGATGCCGGTATCCCCGCCCATGAGAAGGATTTCAGCCTCACGGAAGTCTATGATGCCGACGAGGCCTTCATCACCGGAACCTTTGCCGGAGTGACGCCAGTGTCAGAGATCGACGGACGCATGATCGGCGACGGATTGCCGCCAGGCCCCATGGTCAAACAGCTCCAGGCTCTCTATCGCGATCTCGTCGAGCAGGAGTGCCCGGCACCGTGACTGTCAGGATCGCGATGTGGTCGGGCCCGCGCAACATCTCCACGGCGATGATGCGGGCCTGGGAGAACCGGGCCGACACGACGGTCATCGATGAGCCGTTTTATGCTGCCTATCTCACGATCACCAGGATCGAACACCCGATGAACGAGGCCGTGATCGCTTCGCAACCGGAGGACTGGCGTGTTGTGGCCGATGAGATAAGCGGGCCAGCATCCGATGGTGCGGCGATCTGGTTCCAGAAACACATGGCCCACCACATGGTCGCCGAAATCGGTCGTGACTGGTTCCCCAACCTCCGCCACGCCTTCCTGATCCGCGACCCCGATCAGGTGGTGGCGTCCTATGCCGAAAAACGCCAGACGATCACGCCGCTTGATCTTGGTTATGACCTCCAGGCCGAACTGTTTGACGAAGTCATCGCAAGGACCGGTGTGACACCGCCCGTGATCGAAGCTTCCGATGTTCTGAAACAGCCACGCGCCTCGCTGCAGGCCCTGTGTGCCGCACTTGATGTGGCATTTGAGCATGAAATGCTCGCCTGGCCTGCGGGGCCGAGAGAAAGCGACGGTGCCTGGGCGCCCCATTGGTATGCCAGCGTCGAGGCATCGACCGGCTTCAGGCCATGGCAGGAGCCCAAGCTGGTGCTTGATCGCGAACAGAAGGCGGTCGCGCAGGCATGCCGCCCGGCCTATGAACATCTGTCGCGTTTTCGGCTTGCGGTCCCTGCCGACAGCGAGGAATGATGGCGTCGAACGCTACGAAGAGGCTGGCCATGGACCACGTTCAACAGTTTCGCGAAAACGGCTACGCCATCATCCGCGGGTTTCTGCCGCCAGATGATGTCGCCGAACTTGTTGCTGCGCTCGAACGGGTCAACGTCGAGGCGCTCAAACACCATACGACCTATCGGGATCACAACGTTCTCTACGAGGTTCATACTGATCCGCTGCTCAACGAACGGGTTTGTCTGCAGGCGCACTGGACCTGCTGGACCGACGCAACGATGGAGCGGATGCGCCGCCATCCCCGTTATCTCGAGGCGCTCGAGCCGCTTCTGGGCCGCGATATCAAGCATTACGCCAACCAGATTCACTGGAAGCCGCCCGGTGCGAAATACACCTATTATCGCTACCATCAGGACATCAAGTTCCGCGCCCATCCCGAGCTCTTCGGGGATCTCGACCACGGCTGGGTGACAACCGGACTGGCGCTCAACAAACAGGGCGGCGACAACGGTGCGCTCTGTGTTTATCCGGGCACCCATCGCATGGGTTATCTGGGTCTGGGTGAGGGCGCCACGGTCATGACCGGGGGCAGCAACGAGGAGGAGTTGACTGCCGCAGGCCTTGATCCCGATGGCATGGTCCAGCTTGAGCTGGAGCCGGGCGATCTTGTCATGTGGACGCTCCACACGCTCCATGGCTCGCCACCGAACACGACAGATCGTGACCGCCTTTTTGTGCTCAACAGTTATGCGCGTGCGGCCGATTCACCGGTGCGCGGCGAATGGGCGTTCCGCGATGGCGAACCGATCCCGCTGGGCGAAACGCCGGAGATCTGCAAATACGAAGAGCTGCGCGAGAATCCCGGCCCGTTTTATGCCGATGACGACTGGTCCGAGGAATCCCTGACGGCACGCATTGCCGAACCGGCGGCGTAACAAACAACCACCCCC
>JABIUG010000389.1 GCA_018700655.1 Rhodospirillaceae bacterium
ACCCGGCCGGTGATCCAGTAGTATCCATCCTCGTCGCGCCGGGCGCCGTCGCCGGTGAAGTACTTGCCGGGATAGTTCGCGAAGTAGGTTTCGATGAACCGTTTGTGGTCGCCATAGACCGAGCGCATCTGGCCGGGCCAGGAATCGGTGATGCTGAGATTGCCCGAGCAAGCGCCTTCCTGTTCGACCCCTTCGGCATCGACGATCGCGGGTTTGATGCCAAAGAACGGCCGGGTCGCCGAACCGGCCTTCAGGCGCGTCGCGCCGGGCAGCGGGGTAATCAGGATGCCGCCAGTTTCGGTCTGCCACCAGGTGTCGACGATCGGGCAGCGACCGTCGCCGACGACGCGGTGGTACCATTCCCAGGCTTCCGGATTGATCGGCTCACCGACACTGCCGAGCAGGCGCAGGCTGGAACGCCTGGTCTTTGTGACGGGATCGTCGCCTTCGCGCATCAGGGCGCGGATCGCGGTGGGCGCGGTGTAGTAGATGTTGACGCTGTGTTTATCGATGACCTGCCAGTGGCGGCTGGCGTCGGGGTAGTTGGGCACGCCTTCGAACATCACCGTTGTGGCACCATTGGCGAGCGGGCCATAGACGATATAGCTGTGGCCGGTGACCCAGCCGACATCGGCCGTGCACCAGTAGATATCGCCGTCGTGATAATCGAAGACGTACTGGTGGGTCATCGAGGCATAGACGAGATAACCGCCGGTCGTGTGCAACACGCCCTTGGGTTTTCCGGTCGAGCCCGAAGTGTAGAGAATGAAGAGCGGGTCTTCGGCGCCCATGGTTTCGGCCGGGCAATCGGCTGAGACCGCCTCCCTCATATCGTGCCACCAGTGATCGCGGCCCTCGGCCATGGCGACATCGGCGCCGGTGCGTTTGACCACCAGGGTCTTCTTGACGCTGGGGCTCTTTTCCAGCGCGGCATCGACATTGGCCTTGAGCGGGACCTTGCGTCCGCCGCGCAGGCCTTCATCGGCCGTTATGAGGATGTTGGAATCGCAATCATGCAGGCGGTTGGCCAGGGCATCGGGCGAAAAGCCGCCGAACACGACCGAATGGACCGCGCCTATCCGGGCGCAGGCGAGCATGGCATAGGCCGCTTCGGGGATCATCGGCATGTAGATCGTGATCCGGTCGCCGCGCGCCGCGCCCAGTTCCTTGAGCGCATTGGCCATGCGGCAGACCTCTTCATGGGCCTGGCGGTAGGTGATCGATTTCGAGGCTTCATCGGGATCGTCGGCTTCCCAGATGATCGCGACCTGATCGCCGCGGGTCGCGAGGTGACGATCAAGGCAATTGGCCGCGACGTTGAGCGCGCCGTCCTCGTACCACTTGATCGTGACGTCGCCGTCAAAGCTGGTGTTCTTCACCTTGTTGTAAGGCGTGATCCAGTCGAGGCGTTTGCCCTGCTCGCCCCAGAAGGCATCGGCGTCATCGAGTGAAGCCTGATACATCGCAAGATAGGCATCGTTGTCGACCCAGGCCCGTTCGGCCCAGCCGGCCGGGACATCGTGAATATGGTCTTCGGACATGGTGTCGGCCTCCTGCGGATTGATGGGGCGACGCGCGGCCGCCGCTTCCTGGGTATCGAGTTTTGCCACAACCGCGGCGCGGTGCAAGCAAAGCTCCTGTCAGTTCCGCGGTTTCAGGCGTTTGATCACGCCGGTGAAGGCGGCAACGGCCTGTTCGCCGACCACCAGGTCGGCGCGGCAGAACACCATCGAACTGGTGCGGCGCTGGATTTCGCAGCGGGCGAGCACGCGGTCGCCCTCCTGGACCGGCGCCATGAATTCCGAATTCATGGTGATCGTGATCGGGTTTGCGTTGTGGCCGTGGATGGCAGCCGAACACATGGCGTAATCGGCAAAGGTCATCAGCATGCCGCCGTGGCAGATGTCGCCTGCATTGCAGTGTTCGCTGCGAACGCAAAAGCCATAGACCAGGCCGTCGCTGCCGTCTTTCTGATAGAGCGGCCCGGCGAAGTTCTCGAACGGGTCATCGGGATCGATGTTCGTGAATCCCGCTGGCACCGCACTGGTCATCTATTGGCCCCGCTATGGTGAAATCGGACCCACATGTAATCGCCTCGCGATTGTGTGTGGGCGCGGAAATTGCTCCAACTCGATGAAGTAAAAAGGAAATATATGACGGTCGGCACTTCCATGCGAATATGACCGCCTCTATCGTCACGACCTCGTTTATGGGGAATGCCATGCAACTGCAACTCGCGACGTGGCAGGAGGTCGAACGTTATCTTGCGTCCTCGACCGGCATCATCATGCCTATCGGTTCGGCAGAACAGCATGGTCCCAACGGCCTGATCGGGACGGATGCGGTTTGTCCGGAAATCATTGCCCGGGGCCTTGGCCTTGCCACGGACGCCATGGTGGCGCCGACCATCTCGGTCGGGATCGCACAGCACCATCTGGGGTTTGCCGGTTCGATGTGCCTGCGCCCGTCGACCATGATCCAGCTGATCCGCGATTATGTCGTTTCGCTTGCGCGTCACGGCTTCGACCGGTTTTTCTTCCTCAACGGTCATGGTGGCAACATCGCCACGGTCGAGGCGGCCTTTGCCGAAATCCATTCGGAAGTCTCGATGCTGACCCGCGAAGCCAAACGTCCGCTGCGCTGCACCCTTTCCAACTGGTGGGACTCCAAGGGCGTGAAGGCAATCAGCAGGGAACTCTATGGCGACGATGAGGGCCAGCACGCGACCTGCAGCGAGGTCTCGGTCACCCAGTATGCCTATCCCGAAGCCATCAAGAACGCCAATTTCGAGGGCCGCGCCGCGGCCTATTCCGGGATCCACGATGCCGACGACTATCGCCGCCGTTATCCTGACGGCCGGATCGGAAGCCTACCTTCTCTATCGACGCCTGAGGCAGGCAAACAACTCTACGAGGCGTCGATTGCCGATTTGGGGGAAACCTACAGAGATTTTTTGTCGAGCGCTTGAGTCAATCAGTTACAGGAGTTTTACCAATGGCCGAAAATACCTTCACGCGCCGCAGCCTTTGCTGCGGTGTTGCCGCTGCGGCAGCCGCAACCACCGTTGCAGCGTCAAGCCAAGCGCAAGCCGGAGCCTGCACCGCCTTTGACGCCATGCGCCAACAGGCCATGAGCCCGGGCGAAGCGATCGACGAGCTGCGCCGGGGCAACCAGCGTTTTCTCAACAGCGAGTCGATCCACTGCGACCTCCTCCAGCAGGTCCACATGACCAGTGCTGGTCAGGCGCCGTTTGCCGCCGTCGTGGGCTGCATGGATTCGCGCGTGCCGCCCGAGCTGATTTTCGACCAGCAGATCGGCAGCATCTTTTCCATCCGCATCGCCGGAAACTATGTCGATACCAGCATCACCGGTGGCCTTGAGTTTGCCAACGCGGTGGTCGGGATCCGCGCCATCCTGGTGCTGGGCCATACCGGCTGTGGCGCCATTCGTGGAGCGATCGATGATGTCAAACTTGGCAATCTCACCGAGACGCTGGCGCATCTGACGCCTGCGGTCGAGGCGGCCGGCATGGTTGGTGCCGACGGCGCCGCCAGCAATGTCATGTGGGCGGTTGCCACAGAGAACGTGCGTCTGGGCATGGCATCGCTCACCGACAACAGCCCGCTCCTGGCTGAGCAGGTGGCCAAGGGCGAACTTTTGATCGCCGGCGCCATGCACGACATCTCCAACGGTCAGGTGACGTTCCTCTAGAGCAAATCCCGATTTGATTGAATCGCCACGCGATGCGATCAAATTGGGTGAAGTCGCGGTAATCCGGGGCGGCTGCGATGCCTCACCGGTCCTTTCCGCCACAGCTACTCCTTCAGGTTCCGCGTATTCTTGTGAAACCGCTCCACATCAAATATTTAGAGCATCTTCACGCGCTTGCATGAGATCGCAGGCGATTCGATGCGAGCGCGATGTGCTCTAAGGTCGCGGCCTATTTCCGGGAGGGAACATGAACGGAGCTGAAAGCCTTGTGCGTACTCTGGTGAAGGGTGGCGTTGACATCTGCTTCACCAATCCCGGCACCTCGGAAATGCATTTTTGTGCCGCTCTTGACCGGGTCGATGGCATGCGCTGCATCCTGGGTCTGTTCGAAGGCGTCGTGACCGGCGCCGCCGACGGTTACGGGCGCATGATGGACAGTCCCGCAGCGACCCTGCTCCACACCGGGCCGGGCCTCGCCAACGGGGTCGCCAATCTTCATAACGCCAAGAAGGCCATGAGCCCGATCGTCAACATCGTGGGCGAACATGCAACCTATCATATCGCGCATGACGCGCCGCTCACCGCCGATATCGAGGGTATCGCCTGGCCGGTTTCCGATTGGGTCAAGACCAGTGACACGGCCCAGTCGGTCGCGCGCGACGGTGCCCAGGCGATCGCCGAGGCAAAGACCGCGCCCGGCCGGATCGCAACGCTGATCCTGCCTGCCGATACCGCCTGGAACGAAGCCGACGGTGTCGCCGAAGTACCCGATATTCCCCCGCCCGATTCCGCTTCGGAAGGGGCGGTGCGCGACTGCGCCGATGCCCTGCGTTCGGGCGAACCCTGCATGTTGCTTTTGGGCAGCCGCGCCCTGCGCGCCGATGCGCTGGAAATTGCCGGGCGGATTGCGGTCAAGACCGGTGCCGATATTCGCACCGAGTTCGGCTCGGCCCGCAGCGAGCGCGGTGCCGGTATCGTGACGCCCGATCGTATTCCTTATGTCGTCGACCAGGCGCTGGCGCTGACCAACGACTTCCGCCACATGATCCTGATCGGGGCCAAGAAGCCGGTCGCGTTTTTTGCCTACCCCGGCAAACCCAGTGTCCTGATCCCCGATACCTGCCAGACCCATCTGCTGGGTGCCGCCGACAGCGACGTGCTGGGCGCGCTGGAATGGCTGGCCGACGAACTCGACGCCAACGATGTTTCGCCGGTGCGCGAGGAACTGGTTCGCCCTGCCCTGGGATCGGGCGAGCTGACGATCGACAAGATCGCCAGTGCGATCGGCCATCTGATGCCCGAAGGCTGCATCGTCGATGACGAATCGATCACCTCGGGACGTCTGTTGCATCCCTATACCAAGGGCTGCCCGCCCCATGACTGGCTGTTTGGCACCGGCGGCTCGATCGGCCGCGCCCTGCCCGATGCCACCGGCGCGGCGGTCGCCTGCCCTGATCGCAAGGTGCTGTGCCTGTCGGGTGACGGCAGTGCGATGTACACGATCCAGGCACTCTGGACCCAGGCGCGCGAGAATCTCGATGTCGTTACGGTGATCTATGCCAACCAGACCTATGCCATTCTTCATGGCGAGTTGCGCAATGTGGGCGCCAATCCGGGACCGAAGGCCCATGACATGTTCGATCTCGATCGGCCCAACCTGAACTGGGTCCAGATGGCCAACGGCATGGGTGTCGATGCGCTGCGGGTCGATACCGCAGAAGGGTTCAACCGGGCGCTAGCGGCAGCCTTCAACAGCAAGGGCCCGTTCCTGATCGAAGCGATCGTCTGACTCCTGATTGAGGCGCCCCTGATCGAACGTGCCCGCAGCGCTGCCGACGAACATGGACTGGCAGAGAAGATGACGTTCCTTCCGGCCGCTCCGTGACCGCATGGTCGAACTGATGGGCAGGGCCGATGCGGACCACTCGTCGAGGACTGGCGCGCCATGGTGGTTGTCTGCGAATCAGGCGAGACGTGCCAAGGCTACTCGCGCGGACACAAGCCGGGCTGACTTTAGGGTTTTACCCCGCCCATTTCGCACAGCATGGCCCAGTGATCGTCGGTGACCGGCACAACGGATAACCGTGACTGGCGCACCAGGGCGAACTCGGCAAAGCGGTCGTCGGCTTTGACGTCGGCCAGGGTCACCGGGCTCTTCACGGGTTTGAGCGGTTTCACGTCGACCACGACCCACTTGCTGCCTTCTTCGGCGGTGGGGTCGGGATAGGGCGCGCTGACGACCTTCATGATGCCGACAATGCGTTTCTCGTCGACCGAATGATAGAAGAACGCCTTGTCGCCCTTTTCCATTTTCCGGATGTTGGCGGCGGCCTGGTGGTTGCGCACACCGTCCCAATAGCTCTGACCCTCGGTGACCAGATCGTCCCAGCCCCATTCGCTGGGTTCCTGCTTCATCAGCCAGTATGCCATGGCTGCCTCCTGTCTGCTGCTGGGGACATCCTAACAAAAAAAGACCCCCGACGGTCATCCTGCCGGGGGTCGCGCAGTCAAAGAATACGTGTGGAGATCAGCTTGGGCTGGCGTCCTGGGCCGGATTCTCCTCGATAATCACTTCTACAAAATCATCTGAGTAGTCTTCTCCAGTTTGCTGACTGGCGCTGGCAACCTGATCTGCGGACACGTTTACTCCGGTCGCCGACGTGACTGCCGCCGCCAAGGCGGTCGTGTTGACGTCAACACCGGCGGCCGAGGCCGATTGAGCGGCTGCACCTGCGATATCTGCCAGATCTTGACTACTCGCGCCCCCCCGCGGCGGCTTGCTCAGCCGCAGCAACTGCAATCGCCTGATAGGCCTCTGGGTTCTGGGCCACAGCGGCACTCACCAGATTGGAGATTTGCTCTGTGGTCAAATCCGGATTGTTGACCATAAGGCCTTCCACGGCCGCGGCGAGCTCAGCGCTTGTGGCATTTGCCGGGTCGCTGGCACCATTCGTGACCAGCTGTCTCTGCAGTGCCTCGTCAACAGTACCTGAGAACTGCGCCAAGGCCGGCGCGGAGTTCAGGACAAAGGCCGCGAACACTAAAGTCATCAATCGCTTCATGGGTTTTCTCCGTTTAGAAGAACAAATTTCGAGGGACAGAACAGCAGCTCGCAGCCCATCGGTCCCAGCAAGGTTCCCCTATGTTAGTCCCTAGGCTCATGACTCATTGATCACGACCAGTAGGCTATGGTTGCGGCGATGCAGATTGCGGACATGAATGTGTGTGCGCATCGGTCGTATCGTGTTGCGACGCGCCGCCAGTCCTTGAGCCTGCCAAACACATTCTCGATCTTGTGGCGCTGGCGGTAGAGGGTTTTGTCGTAGTCGTGTTGGACCTTACGGTTTG
>JABIUG010000390.1 GCA_018700655.1 Rhodospirillaceae bacterium
CAAGGGTGCTTTCCTGCTTCTGGCCTCCTTGCCTGGAGCCAAGGAACTGCTAGGCAACAAAGGCTATGACAGCGACTGGTTCCGAGAGGCCCTGGCCGAGCGTGGCATCACACCCTGCATCCCGCCGCGATCAAACCGTAAGGTCCAACACGACTACGACAAAACCCTCTACCGCCAGCGCCACAAGATCGAGAATGTCTTTGGCAGGCTCAAGGACTGGCGGCGCGTCGCAACACGATACGACCGATGCGCACACACATTCATGTCCGCAATCTGCATCGCCGCAACCATAGCCTACTGGTCGTGATCAATGAGTCATGAGCCTGGGCTAGATGTGTTCGCGCATGTCCCCATCGGGATATAGACCCCTCCATGCAACGCCTCCTAGCATGTTGGCGCTCGGACAAAAGTTCTGCTCAACTTCGTGTGGTGTAAGGAACTCCGAGCCCGACGTGGGAATTCAACAGATACGACCTTGCCATCGCTCTGGCATCGTCGAGAATTGTACCAGACAGCATCGCATGGACAGTCATGACCGAAAGCCTTGACGACATCCAGCTCTCCGACGCCGCCTTCTGGAGGCGGCCCGACAAACATGAGGTTCTGGCGCGCTTTCGCCGGGAGCGCCCGATTGCCCGACAGGTAACACCTGATGGCAATGGCTTGTTCTGGTCCCTGACGCGCCACAAGGAAACCTGCGAGATCACCAAAAACCAGAAGCTGTTCGTGTCGCGTTACGGGACCGGTATGGCGAGCTCCATGGAGAGCCCGGAGTTGGCCTATGAGGTCGCCGGCATGGTGAACCGGGATGCCCCCATTCATCCGCGCCTGCGCAAGATCCTGGTCAAGGTTTTCACGCCGCGTCGTCTTCAGGAAATCGAGGGCGGCGTGGCCGATGCGGCCCGGGGCGTGATCGGCGCGATCAGCGAACGCGGTGCATGTGACTTTGCCGCCGATGTCGCGGGGCGCCTGCCCACGAAAGTGGTCTGCGACATGCTCGGCGTCCCCGATGGCGAGATTCGCGATTGGCTGGCCCGGATGAGTATCGAGGCACAAGGCTATGGCGATGAAGGCGTGGGTGATGAGGGGAACACGCTCAAGGCGTTTTTCGACCTGAACGACTACGGCGAGGAACTCTGCCGCGAGCGGCGCAAATCACCCGGAGACGACCTGCTCTCGATGATGATTGCATCCGACGCCGATGGTGAGAAGCTCACCGATCGTGATGTCGGCATCTACTTCCAGCTTCTCATCACTGCAGGAATCGAAACCACCGGCAGCTCGATCGCCCAGGGCATGCGTTTTCTGGCCGAACATCCAGACCAGTGGCGTGCCTGGCGCGAGGACTACGACGGACTGGTCGGAACCGCATTGGAGGAGATTGTGCGTTACGGCACCCCGGTCGTGCACTTCGGCCGCACCGTGGTGGCGGATACGGAGATCCTTGGTCAGCCGATCGCAGCGGGCGACAACGTCGTCTTCTGGTATACGTCAGCCAACCGCGACGAGGCCGTGTTCGACGGTCCCCAGCGTTTCGATATCGCGCGCACGCCCAACGACCATGTCGGCTACGGCGGCGGCGGCGTGCACCACTGCCTGGGCATGCATCTGGCCCGTCGCGAGATGTATCACTTCTTCAAGACACTGTTCGAAACCCTGCCCGACATCGAGGTCGACCTCGACGGCATGCAGGAGATCAACGCATTTTTCATCAACGGCATGCGCCACCTGCCCTGCCGCTACACGCCTGTGAGGATGGACTCATGAGTTTCGAAGGCAAGACCATCGTCGTGAGCGGAGCCAATTCCGGGATTGGCGCGGCCACAGCCCGGTTGCTGACCGAACACGGCGCCAAGGTGATCGGCCTGGATCGCAACGGCGACGGTGCCGGCCTCCACGGATTTCGGAAGCTTGACCTGACCGACCCCGCATCGATTGATGCGGCGCTCGCGGGCCTTGAAGGGCCGCTTCATGGCCTGGCCAATGTCGCGGGCGTACCCGGCAGCATCGATGGCGAGACGATCATGCGGGTCAACGCGCTGGGTCTTCGCCATGTCACCGAGGCCCTTCTGCCGAAAATGGCGCGCGGCGGTGCGATCGTGCAGGTCGCGTCCGATGCCGGTTCCGGCTGGCGCAAGCGACTTGATCTGATCCTCGAACTGATCCGGTTACGCAGCTACGAGGATGGCCTTGCATGGGTACGCGATCATCCCCTAGACGGGCCCGAGGCCTATTATTTCTCCAAGGAAGTCGCCGTGGTCTATGCCATCGCCGGTTCGATGCTTGCCCGGGACCAGGGCGTGCGCTCGCTTTCGGTCAGCCCGGGCGCGGTCGAGACTCCGATCCTGAAGGACTTCTATGCCTCGATGAGCACCAAGATTCTTGATCGTCAGATGGAACAGGCCGGCGGCCGCAACGCGAAGCCCGAGGAGATTGCCAAGGTGATCGTCTTTGCCCTGAGCGACGATGCCTCATGGCTCAACGGTACCGACATTGTCGTCGATGGCGGTGGTGGCACTGCGTTCCACTTCGACCTCGTCGATGCCCCCGCCGAGCGGTCCCTTGAGATCGTTTTCGGTGAGTCGACCGGCTGATATTCAGTCTGAACGCGGACGTACCTGTTCGGCTTCGACGACTTTCTGGTCCTCATCGAACATCTCTTCGAGTTCCTTCACCCACTGCCTGTGATCTTCAGCCATGCGATTGAGGTCGCCGGCCATCTCACGTTGGTTGAAAAGACGGTGGACATCGTGGTCGCGGAAGCTCTCGACGGTCTCTGCACTCTCGCGCTCGCTCAGCCCCAGGTCGACCAGAACTTCCTTGCCGATTTCCAGGCTGGAGAAAAAAGTCTCGCGCATGATGTGTTCGACACCAAGGTCCATCAGCGCATAGGCATGTTGACGGTTACGGGCACGCGCATGGATCTCGAGGCCGGGGAAGTGTTTGCGCACAAGTCGGGCAATCTCGAGCGATGCTTCGACATTGCCCACCGCCAGCACCAGGACGACAGCATGATCGGCCTTTGCCGCACGCAGCAGTTCAAGACGTGAGGCATCGCCGTAGTAGACCTTGTTGCCGAAACGGCGTACGAAATCGACCTGGTCGGCACTCTTTTCCAGTGCGGTAAACCCGATCCGGCGGGCCTGCAGGATACGCCCGACGACCTGACCAACCCGGCCGAATCCCGCGATGATCACCTGGTTCTCTTCGCTGATCTCACGCTCATACTCCGGCTCGACGTTCTTCGTCAGCCGCCCCGTCAGCCAATCGTGCAGTTTGAACAGCAGTGGCGTTGCAGCCATCGAGACGGTGACGACCACGATCAGAAGATCGACTGTTTGGCTGGAAATCAGCAGCGAACCGACACCCAGATGTAGGATGACAAAAGCAAACTCACCGCCCTGACACAGTGTCAGCGCTGTCGATCGATTGGCGCTCCAGGACTGCCGATTGGCCCTGCCGATCGCAAGCAGAATGATGAACTTCAGCACCAGAAGTCCGGCCGCAAGCGCCAGGATGGTCCAGGGCGCTTCGAGAACCAGACCGACGTTGACGGTCGCGCCCACGGCCATGAAAAAAAGTCCAAGAAACAGTCCCTTGAAGGGTTCGATGTTGGCTTCGAGTTCGTGGCGGTACTCCGATTCAGAGAGCAGAACACCAGCCAGGAATGCGCCCAGCGCCATCGAAAGCCCGACATGTTCCATCAGTGCGGCAACACCGATGACCGTCAGCAGACTCATCGCAGTGAACACTTCATCGGTACCGAAACGCGCGACCAGTCGCAGGACATAACGCAGGGCAAAATGGCCGACGATGATGACAAGCGCGATTACCCCAACGGCTTCAGCAACCGCAATCCAGCCCGATTGACTGCCTGCGTTGAGCAACTGCGGCGACAACAACGGCAAAAGCGCCACAATCGGAATGACGGCGATGTCCTGAAACAGCAAAATCGAGAATGATATCCGGCCGTGCCGTGTCGTCAGTTCCTTACGCTCGGACAGCATCTGCAGGGCAAAGGCTGTCGATGAGAGCGACAACGCCAGTCCTGTAACCAGCGCCGCTTCGAAAGAAAGATCCAGCGCCATTGCGATGCCGAAAATGGCTAGCGCTGTCACAAGAACCTGGGAACCACCCGTCCCAAAAACCGACCGGCGCATCGCCCAGAGCCGCGTTGGCTGGAGTTCCAGGCCAATCACGAAAAGCAGCAGCACAACGCCAAATTCGGCGAACTCAAGGATCTTGTGTTCATCATAGGTCAGGGCCAGAAACCACGGGCCCACAACGATACCTGCCAGCAGGTACCCCAAGACCGAACCGAGCCCGAAGCGCTTGGCCAGCGGCACCGCGATTACCGCCGCCACAAGAAATACCAGAGATAACTGAAGCAGAACCATGCAATCTTACCCTCTCGCACAGGAATAGCAGGACGCAACCCGACACAACAGACCATGAGCATATCATCGAACGATCAGGAGATACCCCGCCCCTCCCCCTTGCAGAACCGTGTAACCCCATGGGGCAGCGTGATCGCCGATGCAGGCCGGGGCATGTTTCTGGGCAACCGCGGCTGCCTTGTCGACGAGGCCTTCAAGCTCGCGACACGGCGCTGGCGGTTGCGCGCATGGATCACCTGCCAGCTTAGCTACAAGGGCTGGTGGCGCCCGGTCATGCAGCCCGGCGTCTGGACCGAGCTTTTTTTCCTCGATGATGCCAGCGCCCTGGCCGCAGGCCATCGCCCCTGCGGGCTGTGCCGGCGCGCCGACTACAACCATTTCGTCGAGTCCTGGCAGGCCGGCCAGGGCTTGAACCGCCGACCCAAGGTCATCGAGATCGATGACGTAATGCACCGTGAGCGTACCAGACGCGATCGCTCGAAGGTGATCGATCAGGCCGATGCCGAGCACTTGCCCGATGGCGTCATGATCGTTGATCCGACCGCCGGTAACACCGCCCTGATCCTGATGGATAACCGTTCCGCTGCATGGAGCGCCTCGGGTTACCGAAAGGCAGGGCCCCGCCCGGACGGCATCGTGGAAGTGTTGACCCCGGCATCAAGCGTGTCAGCGTTGTCAGCAGGATTTGTTCCCCAACTGCATACCAGCCTTGCTGCGGCTTTGTCATAGGCGACTCAGGCCTTATGCTTTCGGGCGCACCAGCCCAAGGGGTCAGTCACTTGCAACTGGAACATGCCGACGTTGAACGGTTCAACCGGGATGGCATCCTGTTTTTTCCATCACTTTTGAGCGCAGAAGCGATCGAAACGCCGCGCGCTGAACTTCCCGACATACTCTCACAGGATCGTCCGGAGACCCTGCGGGAGAAAAACACCGGCAACGTGCGCTGTGTCTACGCGCCACACCAGTACAGTTCCGCATACGAACGGCTGATGCGTCATCCCAGCATCGTCGAACCCGTCAAACAGCTTCTGGGCGGCGAGGTCTACCTCCACCAGTTCTCGATCAACCCCAAAGCCGCCTTCGAGGGCGAAGCATGGGGATGGCACCAGGACTATCCGACCTGGCTCGAAGAAAACCGCATGCCCACGCCACGGGTAATCAATGTCGGTGTGTTTCTCGATGAGGTCACCGAGTTCAACGGGCCGCTGTATTTCATACTTGGCAGCCACACCCACGGCGCCATGAAAACCGAACTCGATGACCAGAGCACCGCTATCCCCTGCTCGGCGTCGACAACGCGACGGTCTCCGAACTCAGCAAGCAGGCCGAATTGTTCAGTCCGAAGGGGCCGGCCGGATCGGTGTGGATGTTCCACACCAACATCGTGCACGCCTCGAACGCGAACATGTCGCCCAATCGACGGGCGCTTTGCACCATTTGCTACAACCGGACCGACAATCTGCCGACCGCCTTTCCGCGGCCGGACTGGGAAGCGCACAACGATTTCGAACCGGTCCGAGCTCTGAGATAGAGGGTCTGCATGGGACCATCCGAACGGATTCCCTCCCCAACTTCATCCAGGTCCACAGGCTGTTTTGTTATGAAGCGCTGCTAGAGTTCAGCCAACAGACAGGCGCCAGACCATGACCGATCAGACACCGGGCAATGTCCTTTTCATCACCGCTGATCAATGGCGCGGCGACACACTGGGTTCGGTCGGACATCCCTGTGTGCAGACCCCCGTGCTCGACCAGCTTGCGGCTGAAGGTGTCCTGTTCACCTAGCATTATACACAAGCCGCGCCCTGCGCTCCTGCCCGGGCATCGCTGCTGACCGGGATGTACATGTGCAACCACCGGGTCGTAGCCAACGGGGCACCGCTCGATGATCGCTTCACCAACCTTGCCCTCGAAGCGCGCAAGGCAGGGCACACGCCGACCCTGATCGGCTATAACGACACGGCGGCCGACCCCCGCGGACTTGATCCCGCCGATCCGCGCCTGCGCACCTTTGAAGGCTTGCTGCCGGGCTTCGAAGTCGAACTCAACATGCCTGAGGAACCCGAAGCCTGGATCGCCTGGCTGCGCAGCGAAGGTTACGACGTCCCGCACGGTTCGCTGGAAGTCTATGAACCCGTGGGCGCGCCACCCACAGGCCGCGGCGTGACTTTTCCGCCGCCGGTCTATCGCGCGGAACATTCCGATACCGCCTATATGATCAACCGCAGCCTCGACTGGCTGGCCTCGCGCACGCAGCAACCCTGGTTCCTGCACCTCTCCCTGCTACGACCACATCCGCCGTGGATTGCGCCTCAACCCTACAATGCGATGTATCGCCCCGAAGATGCGCCGCTGCCTCGCCGTGCGCCGAGCGAAGCCGAGGAAGGCGCACAGCATCCGTTGATGCGCCACTGGCTCGATCACCGCACGGCCGAGAGTTTCACGCGGCAAAATATCCGAAACTGTGACATCACCGAGCTCGACCAACGTGAGGCCCACGCGACTTATCTGGGCCTGATCAGCGAAGTCGATACACAACTTGGCCGGATTCTCGAATTCCTCGAGGCCACCGGCCAGACCGAACGCACGCTGATCGTCTTCACCACCGACCATGGTGAACAGCTCGGCAACCACCGCCTGTTCGGCAAGCTGGGCTGGTTCGACTCCTCATTCCATATCCCGTTGATCATCCGCGATCCCCGAGCCCCTGATTCCGTGAATGGAACCCGTGTCGAACAATTCACGGAATCGATCGACATCATGCCTACCATTCTCGAATGGCTCGGCCAGGACGTGCCGGCACAGTGTGACGGGGCTTCTCTGGCACCCTGGTTGACCGGCAAGACACCGCCTGACTGGCGCACAGCCGCACATTTTGCCTTCGGCTTGCACAATCCCGCGACCCGCGAATTCGAAGACACCTTCGGCCTCGCCCCGGAAGCCTGCGGCATCGAGACGATCCGCAACACCCGTTACAAGTATGTTCATTGCGGCGGCCTGCCGCCCCTGCTCTATGATCTCCAGGACGATCCTGACGAGTTGATCAACCGGGCTGACGACCCTGATTACCGCGAGATTGCGCTTGTGATGGCGCGTGAACTGGTGACCTGGCGCATGCGCCAGGACGACCGTGCGCTCGCAAACATGAAGATCGACAGCCAAGGTCTGCACAAAGCGTAGACCTGCCCGGCGTTCACGCCACTTGCTCTAGTGGCCTGCAACACTGTATATGCCGCCCACATCTTCAACTCCGACATCCGAATCTCCCGGGAATGGGCAGCGCCACCATGGACCTGCGCAATATTGCGATCATCGCTCACGTCGACCACGGCAAGACCACCCTGGTTGATGGACTGCTCAGGCAGTCTGGTTCGTTCCGCGACAACCAGCAGGTTGCCGAGCGTGCCATGGACAGCAACGACCTGGAGCGTGAACGCGGCATCACGATTCTGGCCAAGGCGACCTCGGTCGAATGGCACGGCACCCGCCTGAACATCGTTGATACCCCCGGCCACGCCGATTTCGGCGGCGAGGTCGAGCGTATCCTATCGATGGTCGATGGCGTCTGTGTTCTGGTCGACGCTTCCGAAGGCCCCCTGCCCCAGACCAAGTTCGTCGTCGGCAAGGCCCTGCGCCTAGGCCTGCGCCCGATCGTCGTGATCAACAAGATCGACCGGCCCGACCAGCGCGCCAACAAGGTTCACAACGAGATCTTCGATCTCTTCTCTGCGCTCGACGCCACAGACGAACAACTCGATTTCCCGACCATCTTTGCTTCGGCCAAGCAGGGCTGGGCGACCGATGACCTCGACAAGTCGACCGACACCCTGGCGCCGCTGTTCGATCTGATCGTGCGTCATGTCCCGGCCCCGACCGTCGAAGAAGGCGGCCCGTTCCGTATGCTCGCCACGACCCTGGAAGCCGACCCCTTTGTCGGGCGCATCCTGACCGGGCGTATTCAGTCGGGCAGCGTCAAGGTCAACCAGCAACTCAAGGCGCTCAGCCGTGACGGCACCGTGTTGCAGCAGGCACGTGTTTCCAAGGTGCTGGCGTTCCGTGGCCTCGAGCGCACCGCGATCGACGAAGCCCATGCCGGCGACATCATCGCGATCGCCGGGTTCTCGATCCCGACCGTTGCCGACACGCTGGTCGACCTTTCGGTCGAAGATTCCATTGAATCCCAGCCGATCGATCCGCCGACGCTGGCGATGACCTTCGGCATCAACGATTCACCCCTGGCGGGCCAGGAAGGCAGCAAGGTCACCAGCCGCATGATCTGGGACCGCCTCGCGCGCGAAGCCGAGGGCAATGTCGCCCTGCGAATCAGCCAGACAGATGACAAGACCGTCTTCCAGGTCGCCGGTCGTGGTGAACTCCAGCTTGGCGTTCTGATCGAAACCATGCGCCGCGAAGGCTTCGAGCTCTCGATCGGTCGTCCCCAGGTCGTGCTGCGTGATAATCCCGAGACCGGGATCAGCGAAGAGCCGATCGAGGAGATCGTGATCGATGTCGATAATGACTTCACCGGCCCGGTTGTCGAGAAACTCGCGATCCGCAAGGGCGAACTGATCGAAATGCG
>JABIUG010000391.1 GCA_018700655.1 Rhodospirillaceae bacterium
CCACGCACAACCAGGCGAAACTTGCCATAGGGTTGGGTCATCGCGCTGAACCCCCCTGGATCCCACCAGAAGGCATCGCTTTGTGTTTCCAGCGGGCGCTCGGGATCGAGCCCGGCATGGACGAACAGAAGCGTGCCGTCATCGGTGACACAGGCTCGCTTGAGCTGACCGATCAGCTCTCGATGGCCGGGGTGGGCATACATGGCGTCACGCAACTTGACGGTCCAGCGGGTCAGCGAAACCGTGCCACCGCGTGCCGAGGCCTGACCATCCGCCGGATTGCCGCCATAGGCCTGGATCGTGGCGGTAACGCCATGCTCCATCATCCAGACCAGAACATCGGGAGGGTTCATCGCAAGTTGAAGCTGCAACAACTTGTGCCACATCTCCTCCTGGGTGCCGCGCAGAAAGACCACGTCCTGGGGCATCATGCCGGGTTGCGCCAGCAGATCGCGCCGGAAGGAGATCAGCTCATCCATGGTGCCGGCCACATCGGCGCCGAAGCCCAGGTAATTGCCGAGATAGACGACCCGGTCACGCGCCTGAAACCGTTCCGCAAGCTCCCCATGCAGCCCGGCAAGCCGGGCACGTTCGCCATGGATCGCGGCAATCGCCCAGACACGGTTCCAACCGGTCAGCGTGCCGAAGATCTGTGGGTCGAGCATGGTATCACCGGGTGGCCGAGGGAAAGGCTCAAAAAAATCGCCCCGCCCGGGGTTCCGGACGGGGCGACAGGGTAATTCGCTTTCGTGCGATCGAAAAGCGGCAACCGGGTCAGGCAGCCTCGAGTGTCTTCTCGATCTTTGTCGTGGCCTGCTCGGGTTCGACACCTTCAACGGCTGCAAGCTCACGCGACAGCCGGTCTAGCGCGGCTTCATAAAGCTGACGTTCGCTGTAGGACTGATCGGCCTGGCCGACACGGGTGTGAAGGTCACGGACCACTTCGGCGATCGAAACCGGATCTCCCGAGTTGATCTTCGCCTCATATTCCTGCGCGCGACGGCTCCACATGGTGCGTTTCACGCGGGCACGGCCCTTCAGGGTGGTCAGCGCGCTCTTCATGATGTCTTTCGATGACAGCTTGCGCATGCCTGACGACGCCACCTTGTGGGTCGGCACCCGCAGAACCATCTTATCCTGCTCGAAATGAACCACCACCATTTTCAACTTGGCTTCGCCGATCGTTTGTTCCTCAATCGCCTTGACCATCCCGACTCCATGTGTCGGATAAACAACGTAGTCGCCGGCCTTGAGCTTGATGTCCTCGGTCGCCATGAGTGATCTACCTGCCTGTTCTTGTTGCTCTCGCCCGGGTACCGGCGTGACACAAACTCTTCCAAGCGGCGTGCCAAAACGGCTCGCCTGCCGGTTCCCGATCATGTTGTGATTCTGCGCCACCCAAAGGGCCGACACAGAGAAAGGGCCAACCAGGAGCGGCCCTTTCGACATCTCCCCCCAATTTCCGAGGAGACGCCATGACATACCATAAAAACGCGGTTTTCGGAAGAAGCGCCCGTTTTCCTCAGTTTTCCGGGCTTCCTACCGATCAGACACCGTGCCGTCGGGGCACGACTCGTATTGTTCAGCTTAGAGCAGATCGCGTTAAGTCTGGATCGCTTGCAATACAAGTTTAACGCGTGAAGCTGCTCTACCTCTATGGACCAGATCGGATTCACGCAAAAAGGTTGTGCCCCGCGTGGTGCAACCTTTTTGCGATCCGATCTAGCCTTCGCCCGGGTTCGGGCTGAAATGCTGCTTCTTGTCCTTCACGTCGCGCCATTCGTCGGAATCGGCGGGATGATCCTTCTGGCGCGTGATGTTGGGCCAGGCCTCACCATATTGCCGATTCAGCTCCAGCCAGTCTTCAAGACCGTCATCGGTATCGGGTTTGATCGCGTCGAGCGGGCATTCCGGTTCACAGACGCCACAATCGATGCATTCGTCGGGATGAATCACGAGCATGTTTTCACCCTCGTAGAAACAATCCACGGGGCACACCTCGACGCAATCGGTCAGCTTGCACTTGATGCATGCTTCGACAACGACATAGGTCATGAGTATCTCCTCGCCTTCAAGAGTTAGGCACGGCGGCGATGTTCGGGTTGAACCAACCGGCACGGAAGTCCCCCGGAAGGGTGCGCCGATGGTGCAGTTACCACGCTATCTAGGCGATTTCCGCCGGGGGTCAAGCGTTGAGGCAACAAACCAGC
>JABIUG010000392.1 GCA_018700655.1 Rhodospirillaceae bacterium
CTGGCCCTATTGGGATGATGAGACCGCCCAGCTCTGCAACGTCCTGAAATCGGGCGGCGTGCTCGCGGCCAAGAAGGACAAGGGCGTCGTCTTCGATTCCTATCTCGAGGACGGCTACCCCGGCGTGTTCCACGATTACGCCAGCTACATCGGCTGGGCGATGCTCGAGCGTTATGTCGTCGAGGACCTGATCGGTGCCGCCTATGCCAGCTCCTGGGGCGGACTGACACAGAACCCGATCGCCAAATCGGCCGTCACCCTGGCGCTTGAAGCGGTCAATCCCGACCGCGTTCCGATCTCTTTCCTGCAGGGCGACACAATCGGCAACACGACCGATTTCGACGCCAACATGGCCGTGCTGGTCAACGACCTGATGTACATCAAGATGACCGACATGCGCTACAAGCTGGGCTGCGCGCCGCTCGCCGTGCCGGTGACCGAGACCGAACGCATTCCCAACTGGAAAGAGGTCGCCCAGGTTCAGGCGGTCAGCCGCAAATGCGATGAATATGTCCCGATGCTCGACCCCTATGTCGCCTGGGACAAGATCGAGGCAATGCGCGACCGTCTGGTCGCGGGCGGGCGCAAGTTCTTCCGCAGCGCGCTCGACACCATGGAGCAGATGGGCGTCGATATCCGTGACCCCGCCCGTGTCCTGATCCTGATGAAGCGCCTTGGCCCCGAAACCTGCGAAGAACTCTTTGGTGCCGGCGAGCGCGACGATTCCATGATCCGCGGGCGTGTGCCCGTGCTGGGAACCGATCTGGTGAGCCAGACCATGGACAAACGCACAGCCCTGCTCGATCAGCTCAGCCAGCGCGGGGAGTTGCCGGGCTGCAAGGGCCGCAAGGTCCTGATCGCCTCGACCGATGTTCACGAATTCGCCAAGTTCCTGCTGACCTCGACCTTCCAAGCGGTCGGCAGCCAGGTGATCGATTGCGGCATCAACCGCGACCCCGAAGACATCGTGAAGGTCGCGCTCGAAACCGCTGCCGACGCCATCGTCATCACCACCCATAACGGTGTCGCGCGTTCTTTCGGCACCAAGCTGATGGACCAGTTGAAGTCGGCCGATGTCGGCGCGCCGGTCTTCATGGGCGGCGTCTTGAACGAGGACATCGAAGGCTCTGATGTGCCGGTCGATGTGCGCGATGATCTCGCCCTGATGGGCATCGCCACACCGGACTCGATCGATGTTCTGGTTGAAGCGATCGGCAACAGCGGGGACCGGCGGGCTTCGTGACTCTCGAGGTTGTTGCGCTCGCCGATTTCGGCAGCACGTTCACCAAGCTGACCCTGGTCGAAGCCGCGACCGGTCGTCGTGTCGCGTCCGCTGCTTCACCGACCACGGTCGCCAGCGATGTCATGGAGGGTTATGCGACGGCACTCGAGGCAGCGCTGGGCGAGGCCGGCGAACCCTGTAACGTGGTTGACCGGCTCGCGGCATCAAGCGCCGGAGGTGGTCTGCGCGTCGCGGCCATCGGCCTGGTCGATGACTACACCGCAGCGGCGGCCAGGCAGGCAGCGCTCAATGCCGGTGCCAAGGTTGAGCTGGTTCTGACCGGACAGTTACAACAGGACGATCTCGCCGCGCTGGGCGAGGCCCGGCCCGACATCGTGCTGTTCTCAGGCGGCACCGATGGCGGCCAGTCGCGCCATATCCTGGCCAATGCCGATGCCCTAGCCGAGACACAGATCACAGCCCATGTTCTGGTCGCCTGCAACTGCGACGTTGCGCCAACGGTCGCCGCAAGGCTCGAGGCCAGGGGGGTGTCGGCGCTCCCGGTCGCCAATGTGTTGCCCGCGATCGACCAGCTCGACATCGAACCCGCGCGTGCCGCGATGCGCGAGCTCTTCATCGAACACGTCATCATGGGCAAGGGCCTGTCCGAGACGCAGGAGTTCGGCCGTGCCGTCGTGATGCCGACACCCGAAGCCGTTCTGGTCGCGACCCAGCTTCTATCGAAAGGCCCTGGCGGGAAGGGCGGTTGGGGCGACCTTCTGGTGGCCGATATCGGCGGCGCCACGACCGACGTGCATTCCTCGATCAGGCTCCATCGCCTGCCGATCGGGATCACGCCCAAGGGACTGCCGCCCCTGCCGCTTGCACGTTCGGTCCAGGGCGACCTGGGGATGCGCTGGAACGCGCCGACCGTGCTCGAGGCCGATACCACCTGGATCGCCGGACAAGCCGGCGAATCCGCCGAACGTCTCGAGCAACGATGCCGCGAACGGCGCGAAGCCCCGGACTATCTTGCCGCCACGCGGGACGAGGCGGCATTCGACCGGCTGTTGGCCGTTTCATGCCTGACCCACGCCCTTGGCCGCCACTGCGGGCGAATCTCGACCGTCTATGTACCGGGCCAGGGCGCACGCTTTGTTCAGGAGGGGTTGGACCTGCGCGCCCTGCCAACCGTAATCGGGACCGGCGGTATGCTGGTGCGCGACGAGAAGGGCGCCCACTCCCTGGAACTTGCCCTGGAGCGCCGCGAAAAGGGCTCGCTCATCCCCGATGGCGCATCGATCGTGATCGACACCAGCTACATCCTGGCCGCCGCCGGCCTGCTCGCCAGCCGCCACCCCGATCTCGCCTTCCATCTCATGACGTCGGAACTGACCCACCCGTAGCCCCTTCCTTGGAGGCGGAAGGAAGAGCTTGTATCGGGTTCATCCTTGGCCATGATTGATCGCGAATCTGCAAAGCGCGGAGGGCAATCGGAATGGCACAGACCGCTGATCCTTTTTCTTCGATCACGGTGACGCCGATGGCGGTGCATATCGGCGCCGAGATCGGCGGCGTTGATCTGACCCGGCCGCTGCCATCCGAGCAGGTCGCCGACATCCGTGCTGCCCTGCTGCGCTGGAAGGTCATCTTCTTTCGTGACCAGATGCTCGACCACGATCAGCATGTCGCCTTTGCCCGCCAGTTCGGCGATCCGACACCGGCCCATGTCGTCTATGGCGGCCAGAATCAACAGCCCGAGATCTATTCGATCGCCAAGTTTCGCAAAGCCAACAGCAACCGCGGACAGGGCGCGATGCGGCCATGGTCGGGCTGGCACACCGACATCACCGCCGCGATCAATCCGCCCGCGGCTTCGATCCTGCGCGGGGTCACGGTGCCGCCCTATGGCGGCGATACGCAGTTCACCAATCTGGCGGTCGCCTACAACACGCTTTCACCGACCCTGCGTGGCCTGCTCGATCATCTGCGTGCGGTCCATCGCTTCGCCGTCTCGCAGGGTGCCACAGCCGTCAACGATCACGACAAGGCGGTGCAACAGCACACCCTGGTCTCGGAACATCCAATGGTCACGGTTCATCCTGAAACCGGCGAACGTGTGCTTTATGCCAACCCGGCCTTTGTGGAAGGTATATGCGGCATGGAAGCCGATGAAGGGCGCTGGCTGATGGAGCTTCTTTGGGAACACATCATCCGCCCGGATTTCACCGTGCGTTTCCGCTGGCAGCCAGGCTCAATCGCATTCTGGGACAACCGCGCCACGGCCCATCTCGCGCCACGCGACATCTTCGACACCGATTTCGAACGTCAGTTCTATCGGGTCACACTCAACGGCGAGGTTCCCGTCGGGATCGACGGTCGGCCCTCGACGGCAATCGAAGGCCGACCGATCGAGCCGGTAGCGCGACCCTAGCTACTTGCCTTCTTGATGTCGGCGATGCTGTCATGGCCGACGAACCACTCATCGGCGGGGCGTTCGTTGTAGACGATCCAGAGAGACGCGGGCGGCACGCCCATTTCTTCCTGCATGGCATCGACCATGCGCTTGGCAAATGCAGCCTTCTCTTCCTTGCTGCGGCCTTCGACCAGTTCGACAGTGATAAGCGGCATAACGGTAACTCCGGTTCCAGTGAGGTTCAGGTAGGAAGGCGTTAAGGCGATGACGTCGGGAATCGTGGCATCACCTTTTCGGCGATCAGTTCCATACTGCGGAGAATCTTCTCGAACGGGAAGTTCGGGAACTGCCAAAGCATCATGATCTGCTCCAGGCCGATCTCCTCCTCGAACATCGCCAGCTTCTCGCAGACATATTCAGGCGTTCCGACCATGGCGAGGTTGTGGGCCTGGAGGAAATCGAACCAATCGGCCTCCTTGTCCTTTTCGGAAAGCTCCTGGCCGCCCAGCAACTGGCCGCGCAGCCAGACCGGGTTGGGCTGTGAGCCGCTGACATATTCGTAATAGTGGTTGAGCGCGGGGCGCACGAGGCGGTCGGCCTCCTCCATGGTCTCGGCACAGAAAGTGACGATGCAAAGACCCAGCCCCTCGCCGAATTTGAGCTGGCGGCCCTGCCGTTCCGAGGCAGCAGTCTGGAAAGCCCCCCAGCACTTCTTGAGATTCTCGAGAGGTGCCGACATCGCGATGACGTTGTGGCCTTGCCTGCCCGCCGTCTCGAAGGTGAAGGGCGAGTTCGACATGAACCAGACCGGCGGATGGGGCTGCTGCACGGGCCGGGGATGGATGTACATCCCGACATACTCGCCGTCTTCGGCGTAGTACCGCCCGTCGAACGGCCGCAGGAACTGGTTGGCCTCTTTCCAGCCTGGCACCGGGAACTGGTAGAACTCGCCCTGATACGAAAATGGAACCTGGGTCCAGGCCTTGAGGATGATATCGAGCGATTCGCGCATGATGCGGAAGCTCTTGTCGCCGTCGCGTTTGTCGGCTTCCGGGTTGAACTGGATGCTGGCGCGCTCGGGGATGCCGCGTGCGACGCCGAAATCGACCCTGCCATCGGTCATGTTGTCGAGCATGGCAATGTCTTCGGCGACCCGCAGCGGATGCCAGTCGGGCAGCACGACCGGCGCCTGGCCGACCCGGATGGTGTTGCTGTGAAGTGCCAGATCGGCACAGACCAGGATCGGATTGGGCGGCGCGTTGAGATAGCCGTTATGGGCGAAGTGGTGTTCGGTCACCCAGACCGTGGTGAAACCGGCATCCTCCGCCAGCTGCGTCTGCTGGCGCATGTAATCGAGTGTCTGCGTCCAGGGGATGTTTTGGCCTGGATGAAAAAACGGAACAAAGTCGAAGCGCATGGAATCCCCATCAGGTTGTCATGTCGGTTTGTGGCCGGTGAGTCTTACCGGGTGAGGAAAGCCATCACCCGGGCGAAAAGCGCACTGCTGTCGTCGGACAACACATCGACGACCTCAAAATGGTCGGCATCGGCGATCTCGAAACTTTCCATATTGCGGCTTTGGTCCCCGAACGCAGCGACGTAGTCGATCGACTGGCGGCGCATGTCGGAGGGTTCGTTGGCGCCGTATCCGATCAGTTGCGGCGCATCGGTCACTGGCCCGCGGAAGATCGTCGAGACCGCCCTGGCCTCCTCGGCATCCATACGCAGGCCCTTGTTTTCGCGGCAATAGAGGATCGGCTCGAACTCGAAAATGCCCGAAAGCGCAATCCCGGCATGGATCATCTCGCGCGGCAGGTCATCACCCTCGCGTGACCAATCCGTCGCCATCATCTCGGCGGTGAGGTGGCCGCCTGCCGAATGACCCATGATGTTGAAGTTGTCACGTGTGATGCCGAGCTCTTCTGCGTGACGCCACAGCCAGGCGGCCGCCAGACGGGCCTGCGGCGGGATCTCCGAGATGCGGACATCGGGACACATCTGGTAATTCATCAGCGCGACCGAGATGCCGCGGTTGACCAGCGGTTCAGCGAGCAGGCTGTAAACCGACTTGTCACCGCGCTGCCAGTAGCCGCCATGGATGTAGAGCACAAAACCTTCGTTGCCCCGGGTCGCTGGAAAGAAGTCGAGCCGGTTGCGTTCGGCCGGTCCGTACGCGAGATCAAATCGTGCGCCCGGCGAACGCGCCGCAAACGCCTTCGACCGTTCGATCCAGCCTGGAATATCAGTCACCTCGTATTCTGGCCGAAGCCCGCGCAGAAAATACTGCCGTTCGAGTTCGTCGGCATCGAGCCCCTTGAACACTGTCATCACCAAACCTTCCGCACCATGAACCGAACGAGATTCACCGTGCCAACAGGCGGGCTGTCAAGATTTGCAGTGGCTTTGATCGTCGCTGTTGCCGGCAACTGTGACACACTGGGGTCAGCCCTCATCCGGACCCCACCATGATCCACGCCCTTGTCCTTGCTCTCTTGCTGATCGTGATCCTTGCAGACGGTCCTGCCCGGGCCGGTGATCTTTCCTGGTGTGACAAGGGCGATGCCCTGATGGACGAAGACAGGTTCCGCCGCGCCGAGAAACTCTACGATCTCTGCATCGCAACGGATGATCTCACCGACCATGAACTGGCACTGGCGCACCATCGCCGGGGCCGCGCTTTCATGAAACAGGAGCAGCTTGAGGATGCACTTGCCGCGATCGACCAGGCACTCGACGCCGATCCGACTTACCATCCCGCCTGGAACACGCGGGCATGGATCGGTTTGCTGAAAAACGATCTCATCGTTGCGCTGGACGATTCCCGGCGGGTGATCGATTTCTCGGAAGACAACGTTCGTGTGCTCGACACCTACGCGCACATCCTGGCTGCGCTTGGCCGCCACGAAGAGGCGATGACGGCCTTCAACCGTGTCCTGGCGCTTTATGGACCCGAAGGCATCGCCAAGTACCAGGGCGCGCTTGAGGAATCCGGTTACGATCCCGGCCCGGCCGACGGCATCGCAGGACCCGCGACCCGGGGCGCTCTGGAGCAATGCGTGGCAGACGCCTGTATTCTCTGGTGAGGTAGCGCCATCCGTTTGGATTTCTGATGCGCCGCGTTAATCTTCACCCAGAAAACCCGGGACCGGACAGGCCATGCCCCACCTGATTGTCGAATATTCCGCAAACCTCGCAGACGAGATCGCGATCCCCGACCTGCTCCGCACACTTCACACCGCCGCGCTGACCTGCCCGACGATGGACCAGAAAGCCTTGCGCACCCGCGGTGAACGGCGTGAAGACATCATCATCGCCGACGGCAATCCCGATCACCTCTTTGCCATGGTCACCGCACGTATTCTCGCGGGGCGCCTGGACGATCTGAAACAGACCATCGCCGACACCCTTTTCGCTGCCCTGCAAGAGGCGCTTTCAGGGATCGGCCCAGAGCGGGGCCTGGCGCTGGCGGTCGACATCGTCGAGATCGCGCCTGAGACCTTCCGCAAAAACCATAACCTCGACACCATTGCCGGTGTCGGTCAGGCAGCCCAGTGATGACAGCGCAACTTCAACGCACACCCGTCGCCCTGAGCGCGGAGGCCTTCGAGCCGTTCGGCCGGGCGGTCACCCTGCCGTCGGGATCACCGTCGTCGTTCGGCGATCATTTCGATTGCTGGTTCAACATGGCCGAACTGACCGGCCGGGATCTGAAGCTGGGCCAGGTCATCGCGCGCCGCGGTGAAGGCATCGTCGCAACGATGGAGCGCCACCCCGATATCGAGTTTCTACTGCCCGTCACCGGGCCCCTGATCCAGGTTGTCGCACCGGGCCGTGATCTCGCCGACAACCACGAGGCGCCCGATGCCGCAGAAGCAATCGCCTTCCTGCTGCAACCCGGCGAAGCCGTGGTCGTCGCGCCCGGCGTCTGGCACGCCGCGGCCATGCCGGTGACCGAGGAAACCCTCTACATGTTCGCCGGCCTGCCCCACGCGCCCGAGCCCGGCCGCGAGGCGAGCCCGTGGATCCCGTTCGATGCATCCGCCAGGGTCGCCGTCGGCACACCGGAGTAAACCCGTTCAGCCCCGCGGGCGTTTGCCCTCGAAGAGGTCGCGATCGGCGATGATCGTGTCGGCCATGAACTCCGCGAAGTGACGAATGCGCGCGACACGCCGGACACCGGGA